>JAJYKK010000007.1 GCA_021788645.1 Pseudomonadota bacterium | reverse complement strand
ATACGCCGACATTGCCGAGCGCACCATACCGACGCCAGATGTCGGCGCGGATGTAGCCTGCCGTCTTGCAGATCGCTGCAAGTTGAGGCGGCACATCAGCAAGTATGGTGCGGGTGACTTTCACTTCCTTTCTCGTTTAGCTTGACGCAGTTTTGATGCCTTGCTGCGGTAAGGCACTGGCGGCGGGAACTTCTCGTTATCCTCTTTGACAGCCTTGCGCATTTCCTTGTACTGCCGCTTTGCCTCAGCACAATCCGGGTCAATTCATCGACGGCAATACCTGCGCCGAGGCAATACTGCTCCATCGCCGAGACTTGCGATTGCAGGTCGTCTTTCTGCCCGTGGCTGGATACGCGGCAATAGACCACCGTCAGGCGCTTTTCGTCCGCCTTGCCAAGAATGCCGCGAACGTCATCCTCGTCGAAGTAGCGATGCCCGGAAGACAGACGCTTGCTTTTAAGCAGCCCGTCGCGCTCCCACCGGCGAACGGTTGAAGCTGATCGACCTATCCGGCGGGCGAAGTCGCTGATGTTGTAGTGCTTTTCCATTTAGCGGATTATAGAAAGATATGAACAAGATTCAAACATCAGTTAAAACCTCCGCAAGGCGTCAAGCGGGGGCAGCGATCGGCGCGCCGCGAGCGGCATCACGGCGGCGGAGGCGCGGTGTCGGGGGCTGCGCGTTTGCGCATCGGCCCGTGCACGAGCTTGAACTCGTACAGGCGGCACTCCAGCGGCCCGTTGAACAGCGGAACGCGACGCGAAGGCGACAGCCGGATGAGCTTGGGGAGCCTTAAATCCGCCGTGAAGAGATAGACGCGCCATCCGGCGAACCGCTGCTTGAGATGGTCGCCCAGGCGCGGATAGAATGCCGCCAGCTCCTCCTGGTCGCCGAGCCGGACGCCATAGGGCGGGTTGGTCACAAGGACGCCCGATTCGCTGGGAGGGTTCGCTTCCAGCACGTTGCCCTGCTTGAGCGAGACGACCCCTTCCAGCCCGGCCCGACGCAGGTTTTCCGCGGCGCCTTGCAAGGCATCCCCGTACCGGTCGCCGCCGAAGATCGGTTGGGGCGCGAACGGTTTCTGGCGGGCGCGGGCGGCCTCCCGCAGCCGGCTCCAAAGGCCTTCGTCGAAATTGGCCAGCTTCTCGAAGCCGAATCGTCGATTCAGCCCTGCGGCCTGCCCCACCGCCATTTGGGCCGCCTCCAGAAGGAAGGTCCCGGTGCCACACATGGGGTCGAAGAGAGGCACGCCCGGTTCCCAGCCCGCGAGCTTCAGGATCCCGGCCGCCAGGTTCTCGCGCAAGGGCGCGGTGCCGCTTTGGACGCGCAGCCCCCGCTGGAACAGCGGGGGCCCCGAGGTGTCGACATAGACATCGAATCGGGCGCGCTCGAAAAAGGCCTGCACGCGCACGTCCGGCGCGCGGGTATCCACGCTCGGGCGTTCGCCGTGCTTGGCGCGGAAGGCGTCGCATACCGCGTCCTTGATCCTGAGGGTAATGAAATCGAGGCTCCTCAGGGGACAGTCGTGCGCCGAAACCTTGACCATCAGGGTGCGGCGGACATCGAAAAGCTCGGGCCAGGGCAACCGGCGGACGGCATCGTAGACATCGTTTTCCCCATGATAGCGCGCCTGCCCCACGTGCCACAGGATGCGGCTGGCGAGCCGGCTTTCCAGATTGGCGGCATAGCACAGCGAAAAGGGCCCTTCGAAGCCCACGCCGCCGGGTACGGCGCGCGCGCCCAGTGCGCCCAGCGTCTCCAGTTCCTGCGCCAGCGCCGCTTCCAGGCCGCGGGGGCAGGGGGCGAAGAAGCGCTGGAGGGGCGTGCCGGGCATGGGGGATCTCGCCGAGCCGCTCGGCTAGAGGGTCGGCTTGACGACTACGAGGATTACTACCGCGATCAGGATCACGGCGGGAAACTCGTTGAACCAGCGGTAGAAGACGTGGGAGTGCCGATTGCGGTCGTGCCTGAAGTCCGCCAGCAACTTGCCACAGTATAGGTGATAGGCCACCAGCGTGGTCACCAGGCCGACCTTGAGATAGAACCAGGCGGCATGGATGTCCAGAAGGCCCCATAGCCAGCCGCCGAACGCCACGGTGAGGATGCCGCCGGGCGTCATGATGCCGTAGTAGAGCTTGCGCTCCATGATCTTGAAGCGGGCGATGCCGGCGGCATCGTCCGCCTGGGCATGATAGACGAACAGCCGCGGCAGGTAGAAAAGTCCCGCGAACCAGGTGACCATGAAGATGATGTGGAAAGCTTTCACCCAAAGCATGCTAGC
Organism: Pseudomonadota bacterium; assembly: GCA_021788645.1. Classification (GTDB taxonomy): domain Bacteria; phylum Pseudomonadota; class Gammaproteobacteria; order Burkholderiales; family JAKAFK01; genus JAKAFK01. Next base: position 71,669 of record JAJYKK010000007.1, on the reverse strand, counting down.
GCTCTCGCGGAAGGGGCGTCATCGGCCTAGCCGAGCCGCCGGTCGAGCAGCTGGTCGAGCCGCGCGAAATCGAGCGTCCCGACCGTCCGCTGGAGCAGGTGCCCGTCCTTGCCGATGATGAAGCTCGTGGGCGTGAGCTGCACGTTGCCGAAGGCCCGCGAAATCTTCCCCGTCGCGTCGAATGCCACGCGAAAAGGCAGATGATGGGCGCTGCGGTAGTCTTTGACGAAGCGGGGCGTATCGAAGCTCATGGCCACCGCGATGAGTTCGAATCCGCGCGCATGATAGGTCTGGTAGGTCTTGACGAGTTGCGGCATCTCTGCGATGCAGCCCGGACAGCCGGTGTCCCAGAAGTTGACCAGCACGATCTTGCCGCGCAGGCTGGCCAGATCGATCCGCTTGCCCGACAGCGTGGTGAATACCACCGCCGGCGCCGCGGGCTTCTTGGTGAGCGATAGCGCCAGCCCGGCGGCAATCGCCACCGCGACGAGCGCTATGATGAGCTGTTTTGCGTTGATCCGCATAGGATCCCGATGCTTTGCGCCATGCGCCTCGTGGGCGCGGGCGTGGAACGGAGTCGGCGACCGGCCGGTCCAACTGAAGAATCGACGGGGTGCATGGCTTTGGCGAAGCCCGTCATGGGGGACCATGGTACCACAGTTCGGAACGCCGGGGCGCCCGGCGTTTGCGGATCTCTCCCGACGTAAATATATAACAGGCTGATTATTAAGGAAAAGTATGGTGCCGTGGGGCTTGTGCTATGATTGCAGTTTAAGTCGGTTTGGCGTGTCATGAGCGTGCGTCTGCGGGAAATCCCCTACAACTATACCTCCTTCTCGGATCGCGAGATCGTGATCCGCCTGCTGGGCGAGGAGGCCTGGACACTGCTCAACGACCTGCGGAGCGAACGCCGGACGGGACGCTCGGCGCGCATGCTGTTCGAGGTCTTGGGCGATATCTGGGCGGTGGTCCGCAATCCGTATTTGCAGGACGATCTGGCGGCCAACCGGCGGCGCCAGCGGGCGCTGGTGGGCGCCTTGCGGCATCGCCTGCAGGCGGTCGAGGAGCGGCGCCTCGCGTCCGATGCCGGCCCCGAGGGGGAGGCGCGCAGCCGCAAGGTGCAGCGGCTGCTGGCGATGGCGAGCCATGCGGTGGCGGCCTTCGAGGGCGAATTCGCGGCCAACGCCAAGCTTCGCAGGCAGGTGGTGAGACGGCTCGGTCCGCTGACGCGGCGCGACAACATTCGATTCGACGCGCTTTCCAGGGTGTCGCATGTGACCGATGCCACCGACTGGCGTGTGGAATACCCTTTCGTGGTGCTTGCGCCCGACCGTGAGGAAGAGGTCGCAGCGCTCGTCGGCGGCTGCATGGCCCTGGCGCTTACCGTGATTCCGCGCGGCGGCGGCACCGGCTACACCGGGGGCGCGATCCCGCTCGACCGGCACTCGGCGGTGATCAACACCGAGAAGCTCGACAGCTTGAGCGAAGTCGAACTGCAGGTGCTGCCGGGGTTGACCGAGCCCGTGCCCACCATCGCGTGCGGCGCGGGCGTGGTGACCCGCCGCGTCATGGAGGCGGCCGAGGCGCGGGGGCTGGTGTTCGCGGTGGACCCCACCTCCGCCGATGCCTCCTGCATCGGCGGCAACGTGGCGATGAACGCGGGGGGGAAGAAGGCGGTGCTCTGGGGCACGGCGCTCGACAACCTGGCCTCCTGGCGCATGGTCACGCCGGACGGCCAATGGATGACCGTCGAACGGCTCGATCACAATCTCGGCAAGATCCACGACGTCTCCCTCGCACGCTTTCGCATCAGCCGCTTCGCGCGCGACGGGCGCACGCCCCTGGGCGCGCCGGAGACCCTGGAAATCCCCGGCAGCCGCTTTCGCAAGCTGGGCCTCGGCAAGGACGTGACGGACAAGTTCCTGAGCGGGCTGCCGGGCATCCAGAAGGAGGGCTGCGACGGGATCATCACGTCGGCGCGCTTCATCTTGCACCGGATGCCGACGCATGCGCGCACGGTGTGCCTCGAGTTCTTCGGCCAGGCGCGGGACGCCGTGCCCGCCATCGTCGAGATCAAGGACTATCTCGACGCCCACGCAAGCGCGCGGTTGGCGGGCCTCGAACATCTGGACGAGCGCTACGTCAAGGCGGTGGGCTATGCCACCAAGGCCAACCGCAAGTACCGGCCCAAAATGGTGCTGCTCGCCGATATCGTGAGCGACGATGCCCGTGCATGCGCCGAGGCGGCCTCCCAGGTGGTCAGGCTCGCCAATGCGCGCGGCGGAGAAGGATTCATCGCGGTGAGTCCCGAGGCGCGCAAGAAATTCTGGCTCGACCGGGCGCGCACGGCCGCCATCGCCGCCCATACCAACGCGTTCAAGATCAACGAGGACGTGGTGATCCCGCTGCCGAGGCTCGCGGACTACTCGGATGGCGTGGAGCGGATCAATATCGAACTGTCCGGCGAGAACAAGCTGGCACTCATCGAGCGGCTGGCGCAGTTCTTTGCCGGCGAGCTTCCCCTGCGCCAGGATGCGGACGCGGTGGCGGATGCGGAACTCGTCGGCGCGCGGCGGGAACGCGCCATCGCGCTGCTGCGCGAGGTCGGGCGCCGCTGGCGGTGGATGCTCGATCACCTGGACGCGCCGCTTTCCGTGTATGCGCAAACCTTTGCCGAGCCGGCATCGTCCCTGCCCCCGGCGATGACGGTTTTCCAGGCGCTGCAAGAACATGTGCTTGTCCTGTCCTGGAAGCGGGAGGTCCGCCAGGTGCTGCATGAGCTGTTCACCGGGCGCGAGTTCCAGCCTGTGCTCGAGCACGCCGATTCGATCCACCGCGCGGTGCTGAAGGGCCGGGTCTTCGTGGCCATGCACATGCACGCCGGTGATGGCAACGTGCACACCAACATCCCGGTCAACTCCGACGACTATGCCATGCTCAAGGCGGCCAACCAGGCGGTGGCGCGGATCATGGCGCTGGCGCAGATGCTGGGCGGGGTGATCTCGGGCGAGCATGGCATCGGGATCACCAAGCTCGAATACGTCGAGCCCGCCGCGCTCGCTGCCTTCAAGGCCTACAAGGACGCCGTCGATCCGGCGGGGCATTTCAACCGCGGCAAGCTTCTCGCCGGGGCCGATCTGCGCAACGCCTACACGCCGAGCTTCAGTCTGCTCGAGCAGGAAAGCCTGATCATGGAGCAAAGCGAGATCGGGGGCATCGCGGAGTCGATCAAGGCCTGCCTGCGCTGCGGCAAGTGCAAGCCGGTGTGCAGCACCCACGTGCCGCGCGCCAACCTGCTGTATAGCCCGCGCAACAAGATCCTCGCCACGAGCCTTCTGATCGAGGCCTTCCTCTACGAGGAGCAGACCCGCCGCGGGGTCTCCCTGCGGCATTTCGACGAGTGCGCCGACGTCGCCGACCATTGCACCATCTGCCACAAGTGCGTCAATCCTTGCCCGGTCAACATCGATTTCGGCGACGTGTCGGTGGACATGCGCAATTTCCTGCGGGCGCGCGGCAAGAAGAAGCGCAACCTGGGGGCGGCGGCCGCCCAGGCCTTTCTCAACGTCACCGAGCCGGCGACCCTCAAGGCCATGCGCACGGCCCTCATCCGCTGGGGCTATGCCGTGCAGCGCCTGGCGCATGGCGCGGCGAAACGCATGGGGGCGACCCGCGCCCAACTCGCCCACCCCCCCGCGACGGTCGGCAGGCCCGGCGTTTCCGCGCAGGTCGTCCATTTCCTGAATCGGCCCATGCCGGGAGGGTTGCCGTCGAAGACCGCGCGCGCGCTCCTGGGGCTCGAGGACGACACGATCGTGCCGATCCTCCGGGATCCCGAGAAGGTGAGCGAGGACTCGGACGGCGTGTTCTATTTTCCGGGCTGCGGCTCGGAACGCCTGTTCAGCCAGGTGGGGCTGGCCACCCAGGCCATGCTCTTTCATCTCGGCGCACAGGTCGTCCTGCCGCCGGGATACCTCTGCTGCGGCTATCCGCAGACGGCGGGCGGCGACCGGCCGAAGGGGGAGGAGATCACCACCCAGAACCGCGTGCTCTTTCACCGGGTCGCCAACACCCTCAACTATCTCGACATCAAGACCGTCATCGTCTCCTGCGGGACCTGCATGGATCAGCTGCAGGCCTACGCCTTCGACAAGATTTTTCCCGGCTGCCGGCTGCTCGACATCCACGAATACCTGCTCGAGAAGGGGATGCGCCTGGAGGATGTGAGCGGGGTGCGTTACCTCTATCACGACCCCTGCCACACGCCGATGAAGTCCTACCAGCCGATTCGCGTGGTCCGCACGCTCATGGGGACGGACGTGATGCTCTCGGACCGCTGCTGCGGGGAATCCGGCACGCTCGCGGTCGCGCGGCCGGACATCTCGACCCAGGTCCGCTTCCGCAAGGAGGAGGAGATCCGCAAGGGCGCGCAGGCGCTCACGCAGGACAGCCCGAACGATGAGGTCAAGCTGCTGACGGCTTGCCCGTCGTGCTTGCAGGGGTTGTCGCGCTATGGCGAGGCGACCGGGATCGGGGCCGACTACATCGTCGTGGAGATGGCGCGTCGCCTTCTCGGTGAGCAGTGGGCGCGGGACTTCATTGCGAGGGCGAACCGTGGCGGCATCGAACGCGTCTTGCTGTGAGCCGGCGTGCCCGCTGTGCGCCGCCACCGGGGAGTCGCTGCTGTGGTCAGGCCGCCGCGCCCGTGTGGTGTGGGTGGACGATGCGGCGCATCCGGGCTATTGCCGGGTCGTCTGGACGGCGCACGTGAAGGAGATGACGGACCTCACGGCCTCAGAGCAAGCCCACCTGATGGCGCTGGTGTTTGCCGTGGAATCGGCGGTGCGAGCGGCGTTCCAGCCCGACAAGATCAATCTGGCGAGCCTGGGCAACCTGGTGCCGCACCTGCATTGGCACGTGATTCCGCGCTATGCCGACGACCCGGAGTTCCCCAATGCGATCTGGGGGCCGCGGGAACGCCCCGTCCAAGTCCGTTCTTGCGGCTCGAAGGAGGGCCTGGCGGCCGATCTTGCTCAGGCGCTGGCCGAACTGTCTGCGGCGGTCTGAGGCGAAGCAGTCTCGGGCGGGCCGCACCGGAGGCGCCGGGCGGGGAAATGCGCGCTGAAGGTGCTGCCCCGGCCCAGGCGGCTGTCGATCACGAGATGCCCCTGGTGGCGCGAGAGCACGTGCTTCACGATGGCGAGCCCCAGCCCGGTGCCGCCGGTCTCGCGCGAGCGGCTGCGGTCGACGCGGTAGAAGCGCTCCGTCAGGCGGGGGATATGCTGCGCTTCGATCCCCTCGCCGGTGTCTTTCACGCTGAAGACGCCTTCGGTTCCTTTCTTCTCCCAGCGCAGCCAGATCTCCCCGCCGTCCGGGGTGTAGCGCACGGCATTGCTGACCAGGTTGCTGAACGCGCTGGTGAGCTCGCGCGCATTGCCGAGAAGCGCGCACTCGCTCCCGATCTCGACACGGATCGCGTGCCGGTCCTGGGAGAGCGCCCGGGCCTCATCTTCCAGGCGCTCGAGCAGCTCCCTCACGTCGACCTCTTCTTCGGTCAGGGGGGTATTGGTGTTCTCCAGGCGCGAGAGCGTGAGCAGGTCTTCCACCAAGCGCTGCATGCGCTGCGTCTGGGCATGCATCAGCTCCAGGTAGTGGCGCGCCCGCGCGGGATCGATGGACGGCGTGTCGATCAGGGTTTCCAGGAAGCCGCCGACGACCGTGAGGGGGGTGCGCATCTCGTGCGAGACGTTGGCCACGAAGTCGCGGCGCATGGCTTCGACATGCTCGCGCTGCGTCACGTCGCGGACGATGAGGAGTTTTTGCTCTTCGCCGTAGGGGACGAGCCGTATGGAAAACACCGTCTCGCGGGCATGCTGCGAACGCAACAAGAGCGGCTCGGCGTAGTGCTGGGCGTTCAGATACCCGGAGAATTGCGGCTGGCGCAGCAGGTAGGAGATCTGCTGTCCCTGGTCGCGCGCGCTGTCGAGTCCCAGGTAGGCTTCCGCCATGCTGTTGCACCACTCGATGCGGTCCCGCCGGTCCAGGACGACCAGGGCGTCCGGAAGCGCCTTGACGGCGGCCTGGAAGCGTTCCAGCGTGGCGGCCAGCGTCTGGTGGCTGCGGATTTCGGTGCGCAGCAATTCATAGAGTCCGGTGAAGGCGCCCTCCCAGATCCCGAGTCCATGGGGCATGGCGCGCAGCTCCGGCTGGCGCAGCCAGCGCTCGAGCGCGGCAAGATTCTGGAGGTGGAAGACGACCAGCAGGAGGCAGCCGACGGCCACCACTGCGAGGGCGGCGGTGGCGCTCAAGGCCGCCCAGGCCACGAGGCCCGCCAAGGCAATGAGCGCGAGCGTCGTCAGAGGGCGCAACCAGAATTCGAACACGCTTTCGGTTTTTCCGGGCATCGCGGGGAATGCGACGTTTCCATTATCGCACAGGCCGCATGCGGCCTGCTCGCTTAACTGGCCGAAAGCCGGTATCCGGCGCCGCGGACGGTCTGGATCAGGCGATCATGACGGGTCGGCTCGAGGGCGCGGCGCAGGCGCCGAATGTGGACATCGACCGTGCGCTCCTCGACGAAGACATGGTCGCCCCAGACCTGGTCGAGCAGTTGCGAGCGCGAGTAGACGCGCTCGGGGTGGGTCATGAGATAGTGCAGCAGGCGAAATTCGGTCGGGCCGAGATCGAGCGGCAGCCGGTTGCCCGTGACCCGGTGGCTGACGGGGTCGAGCCGCAGCCCCGCCACCTCGACCGGGTCTTCGGTCATCTGCGGCGCGCGCCGCCGAAGCACCGCCTTGATGCGCGCCACGAGTTCGCGCGGCGAAAAGGGCTTGGTGATGTAATCGTCGGCGCCCGTCTCGAGCCCGGCGATCTTGTCGTGCTCCTCGCCGCGGGCGGTGAGCATGATGATCGGGGTGTCGTGCGTCCGGGCGTCCGCGCGCAGCCGCCGCGCGAGCTCGACGCCGCTCATGCCGGGCAGCATCCAGTCGAGCAGCATCAAGTCGGGCAGCACGTCGTGGATCACCCGCAGGGCTTCCTCGGCGTCAAGCGTGCCGATCACGTTGTGGCCGGCCTGCTGCAGATTGAATTTCACCAGCTCCTGAATGGCGGGTTCGTCTTCCACCAGCAGAATGGTCGCGGACATAAGGACCTCAATCGATAGAACATTAATTGTTGCGGATAGTATGTCACGAAGGTTACAGTTAAATGACAATGCGCGATTGTCTCGGGGCATGGCGAAGGGCACCGGCGCCCGGCGTGGGCCGCCCGCCCGCCGGTTGGCGTTTCCTCGCCGAAGCGTATAATATTGCGTTATCAGCGCGGCCGCGGGGCCGCTCCGGTGGAGCCGATCCCCGCGTCTTCCTCAATTCTTCTGCTCTCAAGGATGCTCCAGACATGGCTGGGTTAGACAAGAACACGCCCTACCCGACCGAAATCAAGCTGCATCAGCAGTCGCGCCAACTGGAAATGGCATTTTCCGACGGGGCGAAATTCCTTCTGCCCTGCGAATTCCTGCGGGTCTACTCGCCTTCGGCGGAGGTGCGCGGTCATGGGCCGGGCGAAGAGGTGCTGCAGGTCGGCAAGAAGGATGTCGGCATCACGCAGATCGATCCGGTGGGCAACTATGCCGTGCAGCTCACGTTCTCCGACGGGCACGACTCCGGCCTTTATTCCTGGGATTACCTTTACGAGCTGGGCGCGAACCAGGAGGCCTTGTGGGCGCGCTACCTCGACAGGCTCAAGGCGGCCGGCGCGAGCCGCGAGCCCGGCCCCAATCCCTTCCAGGCGCGCCCCCTGTCGAAGTGACGGCGTGAGGGCGGCGAGTTCGGCACGCGATTGAAGGAAACCATGGAGAAGACGACCCATTTCGGCTACGAGACGGTCCCCGAGGCGGACAAGGCCAGGAAGGTCGCCGATGTCTTTCATTCGGTGGCCCGCCGTTACGACTTGATGAACGACCTCATGTCCGGCGGGCTGCACCGTCTGTGGAAGGCGTTCGCCATCGAGCAAAGCGGTGTGCGGCGAGGCTCGCGCGTGCTGGATGTGGCGGGGGGCACGGGCGACCTTTCGTCTCACTTCGTGAAGCGGGTCGGGCGCGAAGGCCTGGTCGTGCTCTCCGACATCAACAGTTCCATGCTTTCCGTCGGGCGGGACCGGCTCCTGGACCTTGGCGCCGCCGTGCCGGCGGTCCAGTTCGATGCCGAGCGCATTCCCTTTGCCGACGATACGTTCGACTGCGTAACCGTCGCCTTCGGATTGCGCAACATGACCCACAAGGACCGCGCGCTGGCCGAGATGTATCGCGTCTTGCGACCCGGGGGGCGGGTGCTGGTGCTGGAATTCTCCAAGGTCTGGAAGCCTCTTGCGCCTCTCTATGACGCCTATTCGTTCCAGGTCCTGCCTCGCCTCGGGCGTCTGGTGGTGCACGACGAGGAAAGCTACCGCTACCTCGCCGAATCGATCCGCATGCATCCTTCCCAGGAAGAATTGAAACATCTGATGGAAGGGGCGGGCTTCGAGCGGGTCGAATACTTCAATCTGGCGCTCGGCGTCGTCGCCCTGCACAAGGGCTTCAAATTTTAGCGTGATGAAAGTGCCGCGTTGACCTCGACCCCGAGCGATCATGGCGCCGCCGCGGTGTCGGCGGCGGTTTTCCCCTTGCTGAACCATCTCCTGCGCCAGGACGCCTGGGCGCGCGAGAAGCTGGCTGCGCACGGCGGCAAAGCCGTGCGCCTCGATCTCGGGGTTCTGCGCCTGGGCTTCGCGGTGAGTGCGGCGGGCAGCCTCGCGGCGCTGGCCCCGGAGGCTGACGCCGAACTCGTCGTGCGTATCCCGGCGTCGCTCTGGGCGGCCGTCGCAGGCACCGGCCGTGCCGCCCTGGCTCGGGCGGAGGCCTCCGGCGATCCGGAGTTCGCCCGCGATCTCTTCGCCGTGGCCACCCGGCTGTGGTGGGATCCGGAAGAAGACTTGAGCCGGTTCTTCGGCGACATCGCCGCCCATCGGATGGTGGGCGCGGCGAGGCGCCTCCTGGCCTGGCAAAAGGCGCGGCTGCGCGATGCGGTGGGCACGGCGATCGAGTACCTCACCGAGGAACGCCCGGTTCTGGCCTCCCGGAATGCCGTCGACGCCTTCCTGTGCGACGTCGATGGCCTGCGCGACGATTGTTCGCGCCTGGAACAGCGGTTCGCGCTCGCGGCCGGGCGCCTTTCCCCCGGCCCGGCACCGGTCCGGCCCTGAAGACGCCGCGCATGCGTTTCCTGCGCCTTTTCCGCATCCTGACCGTCTCCGTGCGCTTCGGGCTGGAGGAATTTTTCCTGGGCCATGCGCGCTTTCGCTGGCTGCAGGTTCTCTTCCGTGCCCTGCTGTTCTGGCGGCGCCTCGAGGAGCCGCGCGCGGTGCGCCTGCGCCGCGCGCTGGAGGCCTTGGGCCCGATTTTCGTCAAGTTCGGGCAAGCGCTGTCCACCCGCCGCGACCTTCTGCCCGCAGACCTGGCCGACGAGCTCGCCAAGCTGCAGGATCGGGTGCCGCCCTTCGATGCGGCGTCGGTGCTCGACACCCTCGCGCGCGCCTATGGACGCCCCCTGTCCGACGTCTTCCCGGAATTCGCGCTCAAGCCGGTGGCCAGCGCCTCGGTCGCGCAAGTGCATTTCGCGCGGCTGCCCGATGGGCGCGAGGTGGCCGTCAAGATCCTGCGCCCGGGGATCGGGCGCGTCATCGCCAAGGACCTCTCCTTGCTCGAGATCGGGGCCGGTCTGGTCGAAACCTTGTGGGCCGACGGCAAGCGCCTGCGTCCGCGCGAGGTTGTCGCGGAGTTCGCCAAGCATCTCGACGATGAGCTCGATCTCATGATCGAGGCCGCCAATGCGAGCCAGCTGCGCCGCAACTTTGAAGGCTCCGCGCTGCTCAAGGTGCCCGAGGTCTACTGGGACCATTGCCGCACCGAGGTGATGGTGATGGAGCGCATGTACGGCACGCCGATCTCCCAGGTGGAGGCCTTGCGCGCGCAGGGCGTGGACATTCCCCGGCTCGCCTCGGCGGGGGTCGAGATCTTCTTCACGCAGGTGTTCCGCGACGGCTTCTTCCACGCCGACATGCACCCGGGCAACATCTTTGTGGGCGCGGGCGGTCAATACATCGCGCTCGACTTCGGCATCATGGGCACGCTCACCGATGTCGACAAGAACTACCTCGCGCAGAATTTCCTGGCCTTCTTCCGGCGCGACTACCGTCGGGTGGCCGCGGCGCACATCGAGGCGGGCTGGGCGCCGCCCGATACGCGTCTGGACGAGTTCGAGGCCGCCATCCGCGCGGTGTGCGAACCGGTTTTCGACCGTCCGCTGAAGGAGATTTCCTTCGGCAAGGTCCTGCTGCGTCTGTTCCAGGCCTCGCGCCGCTTCAACGTCGAGATCCAGCCGCAGCTCGTGTTGCTCCAGAAAACCCTGCTCAACATCGAAGGCCTCGGACGCCAGCTTGATCCGGATCTGGACCTGTGGCGCACGGCAAAGCCGTTCCTGGAGCGCTGGATGAGCGAACAGGTGGGCTGGCGCGGGCTGCTGGCGGCTTTAAGGAAGGAGGCCCCGCAATGGGGCACGCTCCTGCCCGAACTGCCGCGGCTTGTCCACCGGCGCCTGCAGGCGGAGGTGGCGCAGGCGGACCTTGCCATTGAGCGTCTGGAGACGTCGCTGCGCTGGACGTATCGGCTGCTGGCCGGGGTGGTCGTTCTTCTGCTCGTGATCGTGGTCATGCAGGTGCGCTTGCGCCTCGGCTGAGTCGGTGGCCTTCCGGGCGCGGCGCCTCAGGCGATCGCGCCGATGACCTTCGTATCAAACCCCCAGTTCGCCGCGTCTTCGCAACTCGCGATCGCATCGCGGGATTTCGACAGATCGACGAACTCCGGCATGATGTGCGCATTGGCGTTGGCGGAGAAAAAGACCTTGACGACCGGGGCGAGCAGGTTGTCCTCGCTCTGATCGGTGACGATGCCCAGACGTCCGGATTTCAGCCTCACCAGCGTGCCTGCCGGAAAGATGCCCACGACCTTGACGAACGCGTGGAACACCCGTTGGTCGAAATGGCCGTTCCTCCATTCCGTCATCTTGCGGATCGTTTCCACCGGCGTCCAACCCTTTTTGTAGCAGCGGTCGGAGGTGAGGGCGTCGTAGACGTCGCATACCGCGCCCATCCGGGCGAAGAGCGACAAGGCGTCGCCGGATTGCCGGTCCGGATAGCCGGTCCCGTCGACCCGCTCATGGTGGTGCAGGCACACGTCGAGGGCCACGTCGTTGGCCTGGGCCGCCTCGCCCAGGATCTCCCATCCCCGTCTCGGGTGCGTCTTCATGAGGTCGAACTCCGCGTCGGTGAGCCTCCCGGGCTTGTTGAGCACCTCGTCGGGAATCGCCATCTTGCCGACGTCGTGCAGCAACCCGGCCAGTCCCGCGCTCCGCAGCGTCTCGCCTTCCAACCCGAGCTGCTTTCCCAAGGCCATCATGAAGGCGCATACGGCGACGGAGTGCAGGTAGGTGTAGTCATCCTTGTTCTTGAGCTTGGCGAGGCTCAGGAACGCGGAGGGGTTGCGCGACACGGACTGCGCGATGTCGTCCACGACGTCGACGACCCCGTCGATGTGCAGCGCCTGCCCCATGCGCACCTCCTGAAACATGGAGACGACCGCTTGCTTGGCCTGCGCGTGGATGACGCGCGCCCGATCGAGCTCCTCGGTCAGGGTGCACCGCATCGGGGCGTGCGCGCGGCCTTCCTTGGCCACTTGCCGAAGCGCCGCGTCCACGCCCCGGTCCCCGGCCTCATGGCTCACCGAGGGCGTAGATGTTTCGACGTCGAGCCCCTTGGCTGTGTCGATCCAGATCTCGGCGATGCCGCAGGACTTGAGGCTCTTCAAGTCGTCCGGATCGGCGAGCCGAAAGCGCGTCTTCCAGAAGGGGTGGTCCATCCAGCTGCCGCACAGCTCATGAACGAACATCCCGAGGCGGACGTCGCGAACCTTGATCTTCTTCAGCGTTTGGGGGCCGTTGGCCATTGTCGTCTCCGCAGATGCACCCACTGCCTGGTCCCGGGGGCTCGCCTGCATGCGCCGTCCTCTCGGCTAGAAGGCCAGCTCCTGCGCCCAGACCAGGGCGTCGAGGTGCAGCATGTTCACGGTCTTCTCCGCCACGCCGCACTGGGCGGCCAGCGTGGTCAGCTCGTGCTCCTCGAAGCCCTCCGCCGCAATGGCGAGCTTGAGATAGGGCGCGTACTTGCCGCGCTGGAACAGCAGGGCCTCCTCGATGGACGCGGGAAGGGTGAGGTGCTTGATCACCTCGCGCATGGGGGTTTTGAACAGCACGTCCAGCAGGGAGAACATGCCGGTCACGAAGAGGTCGCTCTGCTCGGGGGCCGGGATCTGGCCCTCGCCGACGGTCTCCATCAGCCGTGCCCGGATCACCGCATTCTCCATCAGGGCAAAATCCAGCGCTCCCCGATCCCCCACCGCGAACAGCAGCATGCTCAGCCAGCGGTAGAGCTTGTCTCGTCCGAGGAGCAGGAGTCCCTGATCCACGGTGCCCACCTTCGAGTAGCCGTAGGCGGCCGAGTTGACGTGCCGCAGGAACCGATAGGCGAGCACGGGGTCGCGCATCAGGAGCGTGCTCAATTCGGCCGGCGCGGCATTGGCGCGTACGCGATTGAGGAGTTCGCAAAGCTTCGCCCGGCTTCCGTCGGCCCGGGGCTGATCCCAGCTTTCGCGGCTGGTGACAAAGGTGCCCTGAAAGTAATGGAAGGGCAATCGATCGCACATCTGGAAGTCCTCAAGGGACTGGAGGTGCTTGGCGATCAAGCGAAGCTTTATCGAGCGGGCGGCCAGCGCCGAGGCCATTTGGGCGAGTGCTGCGGGCGCGTAAGCCGAGGCGTCCAGTGCGACGAAGTCGGCAAGCTCGAGAAAGGGCTGGATCTGCGCGATGCCGTCTGCTTCGTCCAGCGCGAGGCGAAATCCGTCGGCCTTGAGCTCGCCCATTTGACGCGGCAGGTCAGGCGCAGGGCCGGAGAAACGCAGCGAAAGCACGGTGTTGGATCTCGGCAGGTCGCGCACCAGCGCGAGATCGAGCGATGGCGCGCGCAGTGTGATGAAGGCCAGTCGGTGGCCCAGGAGCCGTTCGGGCTGCAGGTCGAGAATATGCTGCACGAGGAGCTCGTCATACAGCCGCAGCACGCGCTCGCTGCTCGCGCGGATCCGGCTTCGCGCGCTCGGATTCAGCATGAATTCGTAGGCCGCGACGCGTTGGGTCCGATCAAGGATGGCTTCGCGACAGATGAGGGCCGGGCGCCTGTCCTCCCCGGCTTCGGCGGTTGCACGCTCCGGGGGGCGGCGCACCCCGCTCGTTTCCGGGGACGCCGCCTGCTTGATGGGCGCTCTTTCGTTCAGCAGCAGGAAGGCGGGATCGCGCTGCGGCGCGGGGCCGCCGCCCGCGCCGGCGCGCGAGCGGACGCGGCTGGAGCGCCCCGTGAGGCGGCGCCAGAGATTGGCAAGAAGCGATGCACGTGGTTTCACGGCGTTTGCGGCGCGAAGATCTCGGGAGCAAATCCCGTCATATTCGGTCCGGCGACCGGGTGCGTCGGCAGGCCTTGCAGTCCCGCGAGCCCTTCAAGGCCACGTCACCTTGCCCCTGAGGGCGAAGGCGTCTTTAGGCGAGACTTATCGCCAGCGCATGTTTCTCGCCCGCGTCGGCCTCCATTTCTGACAATTCTTCTTCCGTGATGCCGAGATGGCGAAGCGTATGTTCCTTGAGGACCGGCCAATCATCGGCGTCCTCCAGTCCCCGGTTGCGATGGCTGAAGTGCGTCGCGATCTTGAGGACGGCGACCAGGGACAAGACCGTGTCGGAGAGGGCGCGCGCAGAATCGGAAAACAACGTACGCTCATGATGATGCAAGATCGACAGGCACAGGTGTTCGGGGAGATTCCAGGATCGGGCCACCAGATAGCCCAACGAGGCGTGATTCGTGTCGTAGCGCCCTTCCTCGAGCGCCACGATGGATTGCTTGGCCTGGTTGGCGTCCCTGAGAAACGCCTTGTAGTCGCCGAACTTCTGCATCATGATTGCGATCCCGCAATCGTGGAACATGCCCAAAGCATACGCGTCCTCGGTGGCGATGCCGGGAAGCTTTCTGGCGAGATCGGTGGAAATCGCGGCAATATGGAGGGCGCTGTCCCAAAAGCGCTCCATGCTGACCTGCTTGCCCGCGAGCGCGTTGCGCAGCGAAAAGGAGGTCACCAGGGCGGACACGTTCTTCAGGCCGAGCAGCACGACGGCCTGCGGGATGGATGTCACCTTCGCCCCCAGGCCAAAAAAGGGTGAATTGATGGTCTTGATGACCGCCGCGGCAAGCCCCGGATCGCCGCTGATCACGTGGGCGATCCGCTTGAGGTCCGGGTCTGCCTTGGCTTGTTCCCGCTGCACCGCGACCAAGGTGGAGGGCTTGGCGGGGATGCTGAATCCCTTGAGCAGGGTGTTTGCGGCTTGTTCGTCTATGGCAGGGAGCATGGGTAGCCGTGAGTCAATGAGGGCGCACAGCGCGTGGAGACCGGGGTACGACACCAAGCCGCACCGCACGCGGCGGACAGACCGGACGATCATTCAGGATGGCCGGGATTGTCCGCCGCGTCGCGCGCCGGTTTCCATCGGTTCTCGTCCTTAAGATTATTCCCTTTTGTTATGACTTGCGCATTACAACGCGTCCCGCTCGATGGGCCGCGAGCCGCACCATGCACGATCTATCTTATTATGCATACCATAAATTTTTTTGAAGTATGCGCGGGAAATGAGAAGCGGTCAACCCGGACGGGGCGCGAACGGCATGCCCCGCGACCCCTGGGAGGTACAGTCGTCGTCTGGGCTCCTGTATTCCCTGGGGCGCGATCGGTTGCGTTCGGGGCGGCGGTTAGCCGACCGGCGAACGGCGTCCGGAGAGGCTGCCGGTCACCCCGCAGCGCGCGGGAAGCGCTGATGAAACGCCGCCATGAAGCGCGCCACCTCGGCCTCCGGCAGGTCGTTGATGCCCGCCGCGGCGGCCCGTCCGCCCCCGCCGGCGAATTGCCGGCAGACCTCTTCGGCGCCGAGCTTCGTGGCCCAAGGGGCGCGCACACTCACCACGAACCCGCCGGCGGCGTGCCGCGTGAGGATCGCATGGGCGCGATAGGGTGCCGCGCGCGCGAGCTCGTTGGCGAAGGTGCCGACCACGCGCCGGCTCCAGTCGGCGTTCGGCAACACGTAGACCGCACCGCCCTCTCTCGCCTCTTCCGGCGGCAGCGCACGGGCGGCCGCCAAGTCGCCCGCCATGCCTTGCGCGAGGCGGACGAAGGCCGTCTCCGACGCGACGAACTCGAGCGGGTCTGGATAGCGGTTGATCAGGCGATAGAGCGCCTCGGGCGGATAGAGCAAGTCCTCCACCGACTCGCCATAGGCATTGTAGTTGATGTACTCGCCCAGCCGTTCGAGTTTCGCGAGTGCGTCCGACGGGAGATGCAGGGGTTGCGCCGCCTGCAAGGCCGCCTCGCGCAGATTGTCCCCGAAGGCCGCCACCACCGCCCAGGCCAGATAGCGGCCGCCCAGGGACGCATTGACGAGGAGGCTGGTGCACACGTCCGGGCGGATGTCGATATGCGCCTCGAGATGGGGATGGTCCGGAATGTCGCCGGGCACATGATGGTCGAAGTAGCGCACCCGCGCGCCGGCCTGGAGCACGGCGTCCAGCGCCTTGCGGTTTTGCTTGAGGGCGATGTCGAGCACCAGCACCTCGTCCCCGGCTTCCGCGCGCACCCGTTCCAGCAGCGTGATATCGCGCTTGACGCCGGTCACGAGCCGCGACGCGGCAGGCTGCGCCAGGCGCAGCTGGTTGAGCGCGCAAAGGCCGTCGGCATCGCCATTGAACACATCGAAGTGCATCTCATCTCCCTCGTCGGACAGCGTCGCGCCGACGCCCCTGGCGCCTCATCACGCGCGCGTGCCCACGGCCATTGTGCTCGGGGGCACCGCTATGCTAAGTTTGAGCATTGCAGAATCGTTCCGCCCGACACCCATGACCTTGCCGCCCGTCCGCGCTGTACGGGGCTATGCAATGCGCTCCCGGCTGCTCACCCATGTGAGCCTGCTAGTGTACGTGATGTTGATAATCGCGGGGAGCCTTTATCCGTATACCGGCTGGCGCTTGCCGCCCGACAATGCCATGGCGTTTCTGATCACGCCCTGGCCGCGCTTCATCACCCATACGGATACGATCACCAACGTGCTCGCATACCTGCCGTTGGGATTCCTGCTCGCCCGCACGCTGCGCCCCAAGCACAGCGCGCTGGGCGCGGTGCTCCTCGCGACCGAAGGCGGAGCGATCCTGAGCCTCATGATGGAAACGGCGCAAGCGTTCATTCCCGCGCGCGACGCCTCGACCCTCGACATCGCCACCAACGCCTGCGGGGCCGTGCTGGGCGCCCTTTGCCAGGTGGGGAGCGCGCCCGACCGGTTCCCCGGGCGCCTCATCGCGCAGGGGCGCGCGCGCTGGTTCCTGCCCGGCCGGCGCGCCAATCTCGGATTGTCCCTGCTGGGCTTGTGGGCCCTCTCGCAGCTCGGCCTGCAGGCGCCGGCCTTGATCACCTGCAGCATTCCCATTCATCTGACGCCGATGTGGGAGACCCTGAGGAATCCCGCCCTCTTCCAGCCGGAGCAGGCACTGATTTTCATGCTCGAGATCGCGAGCCTCGGGCTTTTCACCGCGACATTGCTCAAGCCTGGGCGGCAGGCCGTGCCGGTGCTCGTGGTCTTGCTGCTGGCGATGGTCGTCCTCAAGTTCCTGGCGGCGGCGGCGTTCCTCAAGCTGGCCATGCTCGGCCGGTTGATCTCCCTTGAGGCCGTCTCGGGCCTGAGCGGGGGTATCCTGCTCCTCGCCGTGCTTTTCCGCCGGGGCGAGCGTGCCCGCCCGGGTTGGGCGATGGTGATGCTGGCGACCTTCGTGTTCGCCGAGGCCGCCTACCGGCTGGGCGATCCCCAGGCGCCCAACATCCTGCCCTTCCTCGCGCCGGTTCCCGAGAGGCTTTTCAACATCGCCGGCTTGGCCTATGTCCTCTCCGAGGTCTGGCCCCTGCTTGCCCTCGTCTATCTCGGCACGGGACGGTTGTTCCGGGAGGGCTGATTCGGCGCGCCCCGTCGGGCGCCATGAGGTGGCCGGTCCGCCCCGCCGGCCGCCCGCGACATCCCGCTACCGCATGCTCTTGTACCCCAACGCGAGCGACACGCGCCTGCCGCGGCTCGCCAGCGCTCTGGTGGCGGTGGCCTTTGCCGGCGCCGCGACGGTGGCGAGCTCGCGGCGAAGGATCGCCGTGAGGCCGACATATGCCCACATCAGGTCGAAATACGCCGAGCTCAGGAAAGCGCCGGCCACCACGTAGCCCAACAGGCCGGTCTGTATGGCAATGGCATAGTTGCCGATCCACTCGGCCTCCGGGATGGAACTGGCGAGGCGCTGCAGGCGGTTCAGGCCGAAAAGCGTCCAGGCCAGCAGCAAGACAAATAGCCCGAAAGCCACCAAGCCATGCTGGCCCATGACCTGGAAGTAGATGCTGTGGGCGGCGCGCGCCGTGTGCCCGAATTTGTTGTAGATCGGGTTGGCATAGGACAGCCACCGCCGGTTGGGTACCCACTCGTATTCGAACCCACCGCCGGTGAGAGGGTGCGTCCTGGCGATATTCCAGGCCACGCTCCAGGCCTGCAGCCTTTGCATCGCGGAGTAGTCCTGATGGTAATGCTCTATGGTGTCGGCGCGGTGGAAAATCGCCTTGGGGGCCCACTGGGCGCCGACATAGAGCATCGGCACCAGGAGGAGGCTCACCAACACCTTGTGTTTGGTACGCAGGAAGAGGAGGGGAGAGATCGCGGCCAAGCCGAGGAATGCGCCGCGCGAGTATGTAAAGATGATGGAGACGAAGGTGCAGGTGGCGGTGGCATAAAGGAGCCGGCGCATCCACACCGTTTTTTCCTCGCGCGCCAGGAAGATCAGGAGCGGCAGAACCATGATCATGGCGAGCCCAAGGAAGGTATTGCTGCCGATGAAGGTTCCGATCGGCCCCCAGACCTCGTCGTGCCCCCCGGTCCGCAGCGTGAAGATGGCCCCTTTGACGCCATAGAAGCCGATGCTGAACGCGATGACGAGCAGGAGCGCACGGATGCGCTTCTTGCCGAAGATCAGCATCGTGGTGACGAAGATCATCAGGAACACCTTGACGACCTTTTCCCACTCGGGCCAAGCGTGCAGCGGTGCCCACGCAAAACAGCTCGTGACCGTGAAATAGGCGAGCAGCACGAGCATGAGCACGAGCTCGCGGCTCCAGGGGATGGGTTTCTTGTCGCGCGACACCATGAGCCCCGCGAGGGTGGCAATCCCGACCATCATGGCGAACGGCATGTTTTGCGCGAAGCCCCAGCACAGCTTGTGCGGATTCATGAAGCCGATCCAGGACCACACCAGGACGCCGAACCAGGGCCGCACGAAGCAGCTCGGAAGAAGGGAGAAGATGACGATTGTCAGGACGATGTCACGCATGGTGGTGATCGATAGTCGGTTTCTCGAGGCACGGCACGGCGCCAAAGCGGCGGCCTTGCGGCTACCCCCCGTCCGTGCTTGTCTTGGCCAGCCGCATGCACTATCCATCATAGGATGCTGCGCCGGGAATGCAATTCGAAGGCCCCCCGGCGAGGTGCGCGCCATGGGGTGCCTTGCCGCAATCGCCAAAGGCCATCCCCGGGCTGACTCCCCGTTGGGCGACAGCGACAGGTCGGGGCCCGCCTCCGGGCGCGATTCGCCGGCCCGGGGCGCCGGCGTGCGCGCTGAATAATCGGTGCTATGCTAGGAAAGCGATTTCGACACATCGCCGCACCACCTCTTCCCGTACAAGGAGAACCGCGCGAATGATCAGCAAGATAGCATTGGCGCACCCGGGGGTGCATGCCGGGATGTCGCGCCTGAAACCTGCGCCGTGGATGGGGCGCGTCAAGCGCCTGCGGCGAGCGGCGGGCATCCTTGCGGGGCTGGGCCTCGCGGCCGCGTTGGGCGCGGCGGCCCCGGCGCATGCCGAGTCCCTGCGCGGCTTCAGCCAGAACGCGACCGACCGCCAGTTCGATTATTACGCCACCGATCCGCACTCCGTGCACCGGATCGCGGTGGTCATGCAATACCACTGGAACCCGGCGCTCAGATGCATGGCGCAGAACCGCTACGTGTGCGCGCACAATCAACTGGACTTCATCCTTCGCTGGGTGCCCGATGACCCCCAGGCCCTCATGCTGATGTTGGGTCTCGCCCTGCGCGCCCACAGGCCGCAGGACGCGATGCCCTATTTGCAGGCCGCGCTTCGCTTCTGCCCCCGTTGCGCCGCAGTGCACGCGGTCGATGCCATCTTTCTCGCCGACACCGGGCAGACGGTGCGAGCCGTCCGCCAGTACCAGAAGAGCCTCGCCTTGAACCCCGATGCCGCCGACGTCCACTACGACCTGGGCTTGGCCTTATTCTCCGAGAAGCGCTACCGGTCGGCGAACGAAGAGGCCCACCGCGCCTACGCGCTCGGTTCCACATTGGCGGGGCTCCGGCTCAAGCTGGAGAAGGTCGGCGCATGGAAGCCCGTGGCGGCGCGGCCAGCATCCGCTGCCCCGGTCGCGCAAGGCCAGGGCTGACGGGCCATGGGTGATGTCCGGGTGGAGGACGGGCCGGCCGGGGTGCTTCCAAGACCGGCGGGCAAGGCGCGCGGGGTGGCGAGTCGCCTGTTGGCGCTGGGGCGATCCCGGCCGATCGGGGACGCGGACTCGGCGCCTGTGCAAGTCACCTGGGTGAGGCACGCGGCGGGTTTTCATGCCCTGCGCGAGGAATGGAACCGATTGGCCACGCAGACCCTTCCCACCTTCGTCTTCTTGATGCACGAGTGGTTCGATGCGGCCTGGGAATGGCAGAAGGCGCATGGGCGCCTGAGGGTGCTGTGCGTCTATCGCGGCGCGGCGCTCATCGGCCTGTGTCCCATGGTGCGCTACCGGCGAAGGCGCGCCGGGCTGCGCCTCCGGACCCTGGAGTTCCTGACCGTGCCGGACACCCAATGGTGCGATCTCCTGGCCGCACCCGAGGACCGCGTCGTCGTCGCCAGGGCGGTGGCCGAAGCCCTTCACGCCACGCGCAGGCAATGGGACCTGGTCGTGCTGGGCTATCTGCACGAAGATTCGGCAGCCAAGAGCGCGTTGGCCCAGGCCTTGGCCTCGCGGGGCGTGCGCGCGAGCGTGCGGCGCCAGGGCGAAAATCCCTTCATCGCGCTCACCACGGGCTGGCGGGAGTTTTACGCGGGACGCAGCCGCCGGCTCAAGAAAAGCAACAACCTTGTCGCCAATCGCCTCAAGGCGCACGGTATCGCCCAGGTCGCGCAGATACGGGCGGATGCCCCGCAGGCGAGCGTCGAGGAGGCCTTGGCGAGCTTGATCGACATTTCGTCGCGCAGCTGGAAGCACGCGACCGGCACGACCCTGGATAGACTCGGGCCAGGGGCCTTCATCCGCCGGCTCACGCAGCTGGCGCGGGCGCGCGGCTGGCTGTCGATCTGGCTGTGCCACGTGGATGGCAAGCCCTTGGCGGGCGAATATCAGCTGATGTTCGACGGTCAGGTGCACGCCTTGCGCGCGGATTTCGACGACTCCGTGCCCGAGCTTTCCGTCGGATCCTATCTCAACTGGAAGCTCCTCGAGGGGTTGTTCGGCCAGTCCCTCGCGCGCTACGCCATGGGCCCCGGAAGAAATGCCTATAAGCGCCGCTGGACCGAGAGCGCTGAGCCTGTCTACGGCATGACGGCCTATGGGGCCACGGTTGCCGGCACGCTCCTCGCCCTCGTCGACTTTGTCCTGCGCCCCGCGGCGCGGCACCTGCGCGCGCGGATGCGCGCGTTCTCCCCATCCTCGGGCGAGGTGTCTGCATGAGCGGCTTGTGCGGGTGGTGCGGCTTCGGCGCCGGCGAAGCCGGCAATCGCCGGCTCCTGGAGGGGATGAGCCGCACGCTGACCGCGTTCGATCATGCTCGCGCCCAGACGCTCGCCTGCGCCGAAGGGGCGATCGGCGCTGCGGGACTGGGCGATACCGCTTCGGCATACCGCGGCGCGCACGTCGTGGCTGCCCTCGTGGGACATCCCCGGTGGGCGGCGGGGGCGCCGTTCGAGGGGGCGGTGGAGGCCGGCCAGCTGGCGCAGGCCTACGAATGGCGCGGCCCGCAGGCACTAGGGTTGATTCACGGGGATTTTGCCCTGGCCCTGCTGCGCGAAGACCGGCACGAGCTGCTGCTCGCCGTGGACCGGTCGGGCGTTCGCCCTTTGCTCTATCAAAGCGCGGGCGGCACGCTCGTCTTCGGGTCGACGGCGCAGGCCATTGCCGCGCACCCCGCAACGCAGGCGGAAATGGAGGCGCAAAGCCTCTATGACTACGTCTATTTCCACATGGTGCCGGGCCCGCAGACGGCCTTCCGCGGTCAGGTGCGGCTCTTGCCGGGCCAATTCGTTCTCTTTCGGCGCGGGCACCTGCACGTGCAACAGTACTGGCAGCTGCGGTTTGCCGAACAGGCCGCCGGGGGCGTGCGCCAGTTCAAGCCGCCATTCCGGGCGGCCTTGCGGGAGAGCGTCGAGGCGCTGGCCGGGGGGGCGACCACGGGCGCTTTTTTGAGCGGCGGCACCGATAGCTCGACCGTCAGCGGCCTGTTAGGGGAGGCGGCGGGGCGCCCGGCCCGCACCTATTCCATCGGCTTCGACGCCCCCGGATACGACGAGACGGGTTATGCGCGGATCGCCGCGTCACACTTCGGCACGCGGCACCGGGAATACTATGTCACGCCCTCGGACGTGGTCGCCGCCATTCCCCGGATCGCCCAGATCTACGACCAACCCTTCGGCAACGCTTCGGCGGTGCCGACCTATCTTTGCGCCAAGTTCGCCAAAGAGGACGGCGCGACGCGGCTATTGGGCGGCGACGGCGGCGATGAGCTCTTCGGCGGCAATGCACGCTATGCGACGCAATACGTTTTTTCCCTCTATGGCCTCCTGCCCGAACCCCTGCGCCGACGGTTGATCGAGCCGGTGGTCCAGGCGTTCCCCTACGGCGGTCGTCTTCCCTTGCTGCGCAAGCTGCGCCGCTACATCGAGCAGGCCTCGGTGCCAATGCCGGAGCGCTATGAGACCTACAATCTTCTCCAGCGTTTCGGGCCGGAAAACGTCTTCACGCGAGAGTTCCTGGCGACGGTGGACACCGCCCGCCCGCTGAAGCTCATGGGCGCGTCGTACGGTGCGCCCGGCGCGAACAGCCTGATCAACCGCATGCTTGCCCTGGACTTCAAATTCACCCTGGCCGACAACGACTTGCCCAAGGTGACCCGCATGTGCGAGCTTGCGGGCATCGACGTCGCTTTCCCGCTGCTCGAGCCGGCCGTGCTGGATTTCGCCTTGGCCCTGCCGCCGCGCCTCAAGCTCAAGGGCACCCGGCTGCGCTTCTTTTTCAAGGCGGCATTGCGCGACTTCCTGCCCCGGGAAATCATCCAGAAGCAAAAGCACGGCTTCGGGCTCCCCTTCGGGTTGTGGCTGCGCACCCACCAGCCCCTGCGGGAGCTTGCCTTCGACAGCCTGAGCGCCCTCAAGGGCCGCGGAATCGTCCGACCCGCCTTCATCGACGAGTTGACCGCCACCCATCTTGGAGCGCATGCGGGCTACTACGGCACGATGGTGTGGGTGCTCATGATGCTGGAGCAGTGGGCGCGTGCCCACGAGCAGGCCGTGGTCTCCCTGCGTGAGCCGCATCGCGGCGTCGGCGGATAGCCGCTCCTTCCGGATTTGACGCCGCCGTCGGCCCATGGGGCCGCTCGGGGGTGCCTGCGTGCGCGGCACGCCGGCGCACAAGGCGTCCTTTGTGCTGGCGGTGTCCCGTCGCGCCGCCCTTCCTGACTTGAGGAGAGATTGTCGATGACCAGCAGAAGACGCTTCAATGCCGCATTGGTGTCCGGAATTGCCGCCTCGTTGCTGCCCGAGGCCTTGGTGCATGCGGCCCAGTCCCCGCTGCTCCCGAGCAGCGCCGGGATCTGGGCAGCCAGAAGAATGCCCACGGTTGTCGGTACGGGACCCACCGGCGCAATGAAGCACACCCGGCTTGCCGTGGACCCGGTCAACCAACGCATCTACTTTTGCGGAGGGGACTATGTGGGTCCTCCGCAGTTCTATGAGTCGGGGCAACAGGCGCTCTATTCCTACGAGGTCAACACGAACCAGTGGCGTTCGGAATTCCCTTATTGTGCGCCGCACGGCGAAATTCAACCCCTGCATCCTGTTCAAGTCGGCTGGACGTTCGACACCAAGCGAAAGGTGTTCTGGATGTTGCCAGGGTTTGAGTTCGCCACCGTCGAGCCCGCCAGGAACTGCGGCGATACCGTCCACAACAAGGTCATGTCTTTCGACCCGACGGCGAGAGTCTGGTCAGTGGCACCTCAAGATCCCTTGCCCCCGATGGGGGGCTTGCGGAAATTCGCCCAATATGACGACGCAACCGATTCCATTGTCATGTTCAACAACGACAGCGCCTGTGTTTTCTATCCGGCGACCGGAAAATGGAAACTGTACCCATTTGGCGGCAATCGCTACATGTCGGGAAACTACACGGCGAAGGTCGACCGCCACATCTATTGCATCGATAACCGCTACAAGAAGTTGAGCCGCTACGATATCGATGAGCGCAGCATGACCGACGTGTGTCCCATGGGCTTCGACCCGGGCCGGATGGAAGAGACGAACTTTGTCTTCGACGCCTCGCACAATAGCCTGGTCTTCGCCAAATTCGGTTCCTGGGCCTATTTCCCGCCCGAAGTCTGGCTCTACAACATCGGCTCGGGCCGGTGGGCGCAATTGCCGGTCGACATCCCCGGCGTCGCCAAACCCATGGCCAACTGCATGGTTTACCACCCGGGTACGCGCCAGACCGTGCTCCTGGGGGGGGTGGTCCCGGCCAACCCCTACATGTTTCTGTTGCGCTTGAGCTAGCAAACGCGACATTCCGCGGGCGCGCCACCCGGAGCCAGAACGCTCCGAGCGCGCATTCACGGTCGCCAGCGGGGGCTGCCGGCCGCCTTGCGGTCCAGCGTCGCCAGGTCGAGACGGAAGAAATAGACCTGCCCTGAAAGATCGCGGTAGACGGTGAGGTCCAGGTCCGGACAATAGACCCCCGCGGCCTTCGGGGACAGGGCGGCGTGGTAACTTCCCCGGGCCGCGCGGACCTCCTGCCAGGTGTCCCGGCGGGGATCGTACACCCAGGTATCGGCCGTCGGAGCCCCGCCCCACAGGATGACGCGCCGGTCGGTCTCGTCGTACACCATCATGTGGCGGTCCCGTGGCGGCGGGGAGACGCTAGGATGCATCCTGACCCAGGTGCGTGAACCCATCTTGAAGACCCAGGTGTCGTTAAGGAGCACTCTCCTGGTGGTCAGGCCCCCGAAAAGGATGAACTCCTTGTCGTCGGGGTCGTAGACCATGGCATTTTCGGTTTGCGCCCGGGCGGGCGGCGAGATCTTGGGATGGAGGTGCTCCCACTTCTGCTGTTGGGTGTTGAACAGCCAGGTTCCGTCATAATAGCTCGCCCGCTCGCCGCCGAAGAGCAGGATTTCGTTGTCGGCGGCATCGAGTGCGAAGCCCGGATCGAGCGCGGCGTTGGGCAGGGATTTCCCGTCATGGCGTCCCGGCATCCGCGTCCAGGCATCGTTCGAGGCGGTCAATTTCCAGAAGCCGCCACCGCCGGTTCCCCCATACATCCAGAACACGTCATGGACGGGGTCATAGACGAATTCGTGGTTGTCGCGGCCCTTGGGATAGACCGCCCAGTCCTTTTTCTCCCCGGCAAGCCGCGTGTCCTGGATCTTGAGGCGCCAGACCCGGGTGAGCGGGTTGAATTGCCACAGATCATTGTAATACCACCCCCCGCTGCCGCCGAACATGACCACCCGGTGCCGCCGCGTATCGTATGCCAGCTGGAGCCAGCCCCGTGGGGCGGGACAGCCGTTGAAGTAGGACGCGAGCCCTCCTCGGCAGACCACACGGACGGGAACCCATCGGTTGGTCGGCAGATCCGGAAAGGGAAGCGCTGCGTGTGCGGCGCGGGGGATGCCCCCGAGGGCGCCCAGGACGAGGGTGGCCAACAAGATCCAGCGGTCCATGAGGGAATGGCTCCGGGTTAGGAATGTTGCGGGTGGTGTCGGCCGCCCGGCGTTCGCCTGAAGTTGTCCAACAGGCGCAGTGCAAAGCGACGGGGAGATCTGTCCCAGGGGGTGAAGCGCGGCAGCTGATAGGGGTCGCTCGTCCGATCGACGGCACCGCGCACCGTCGATACCGCCGCCGCGAAGCCGAGGGCCTTCGCCATCGCGACATGTTCCGGAAGATAGTCGTTGCCCGGCTTGCCGTTCGGATACGCGAAAAGCTTGATCGGGCGGCCGACGATGTGTGCCAGGCGATCGCGGTCCCGGGCCATCTCGCGTTCCGCGCGGTCGGGCGAGAGGTTGCGCAAGATGGGGTGGCCGCAGGTATGGCCGCCGATGTCCATGCCGGCGGCCGCGAGCGCGAGCAGGTCCTCGGAGCGCAGCATGAGGTCATCCGGGAGCCGCGCCCCCCCCGCCTGGGCGATGGCGCTGGCGTGCGACTCGCGCTGCTCCCAGGGCAAATGCTTGAGCGCGGGGAGCAGCGCGCCGATGGCGGCCTTGCGCTCCTGCGCGCTCGCCAGGGGCAGTACCCCCAAGCCGATATCGGCAAGGTCCAGGCTTGTCCGGGGGCTCCGGGCGATGGCTTCGATCACCGTGTCGTTCCACATGCGTCCTCCATCGAGGTAGCCGCTCGCGACAAAAAACGTCGCCGGAATGCCATGGCGCTGCAAGAGCGGCAGCGCGACCGAGACGTTGTCCGCATAGCCGTCGTCGAAGGTCACGCACACCGCACGCTCGGGCAAGCGCACGCCCGCGCGCAGGCGGGCGACCGCCTCCGCGAGCGGCAGCGGTGCAAAACGCTGCGCGAGCATCGCCATCTGGGCGTCGAAGGTGGCGGCGTCGATCTCCCAGTCGCGAATCGGGTCCGGCCGCGGCAGGACCCGATGATAGATGAGGATGGAGGCCCGGCCGCGCGTGCCGCGGGGCAGCAGGGTATGGCTTGCCACCGCCAGCAGGGCATCCTTGAGGGGGCGCGCCATCCTCATCTGCGGGCCTCTCCCACCCGGCCCGAGAGCACGAACGCGTGGCTGAAAAGCGCGGCGAACCCCGGCAGGAGCCGCAACACCCCGCGGACGGCCGGC
The DNA here is from genome assembly GCA_021788645.1 of Pseudomonadota bacterium. GTDB lineage: Bacteria > Pseudomonadota > Gammaproteobacteria > Burkholderiales > JAKAFK01 > JAKAFK01. The sequence continues at coordinate 45,312 of JAJYKK010000007.1, read as the reverse complement.
GCTTCCACCAAAGGCTGCCAGCGCGCCCAGCGTTCGGGCAGGATCGGCACCCAGTAAAGCCGCACATGGTGCATCCGGCACTGTTTCATGATGCGCCGCAGGTTGCCGGGCGATTCGTAGCGGACGTGCGGCGGCTTGCCCTTCCACCATCTGGCCAGCCGGTCGGCCAGATTCGGCAGGCACGAGCCGTTCAGGGCATCCATCCAAATCTCGCCGCCCGGTTCCACCACGTCGCAAAGCGCCCGCACGGCGCGATTCGAATCGGCGAGGGCCTGCGTGACGCCGAAGCACAGGGCGCCCCGGAAACTCTCGGGCCGAAAGGGAAGCCGGGTGACGTCCGCCGCGGCGAACACCAGTCCCGCCGGCGCTCTTGCTTTCGCCTTGGCGAGGGTCGGCAGGGAGTAATCCACGCCCACGACTTGGACGCCGCGGCTTGCGAGGAACCGGGCGTAGGTGCCCGCGCCGCAGCCGGCATCCAGCCATCGGCTGCCGGCGGCATCGCCCGGCCATAGCCGCGTGAAGTTCCGGAAGCGCGCCGCAAGCCCGGTGGGCGACCAGCCGGCGATGGCCGCATCGTCTTCGCCCGCGCGCGCAAAACCCTCGAACAGGGTGCGCCAGCGTGCTTCGGCGGCGGGCATCGTCGTCGTCGGAACGGTATCCCGGCCGCTTGCTTCCCGCTTCGGGCTCCCGGCCATGCTCAGTCCTTTGCCGCAAGCGACTGGAAGACGTCGGCGAGCTTGCCGGTCAGCCGTCGACGTTCGAAGGGGGCAAGCGAACCGGGCTGCGCGCAGCAGCGCTCGAGCGCCTCGGCGGACCAGAAACGGTGAATCTCAAGCAGCGCTGCGCTCAGGGCGGGCCCATCGAGCGGGTTGATCGCCCAACCGCCCGACGTTTCCGCGAGCACCTCGGCGCTGGCGCCGGGCAGGGTCAGGGCGAGCACCGGCTTGCCGCTTCGCAGGTACTCGTAGAGTTTTGCCGGAACAAGGCCGGTGGTGTCTTCGGAGGCTTGCAGCAGCAAGCCCACGTCCGCTTGGGCGAGCTCGTCAAGGGCTGCGGCATAGGCGATCCGCGGCAGGAAGGCGACTTGGCGGGTGAGCCCCGTCTCGGCGAGGCATTGCGCCATGGCGCCGGATTCGCCGAACTCGCCCGCGCCGATGAAGCGAAAAGCAAGCACCGACGTGTCGATGAGGCCGTCCAGGGCGCGGATCGCGCGAAACAAGGGGCGTGGGTCACGAAACCCGGGATGGATGGCGCCCGTGTGCACAAAGAGGAGCTTGCCGTCGCCGCGCCGGCGGCGTTCCCTCGGTCCGCCGAAGTCAGCCTCGTCGAAGCCGTTGGCGATGGTCGTGAATTTCCCCGCGGGCTGGCCGGGATAGCGGCCTCGCAGCATGGCCCCGAGGTGCGCCGTGCTGGTGACGACATGGCCTGCCCGCGCGATGCTGTTCCTCTCCAGGTGGCGCGCGGACCAATGGACGAGCGCCGGCGTGCCGGGTTCGGGCGGCTCCTCGTACCATGGATCACGGAAGTCCGTCACCCACGGGAGTGCCGCCGCCTGGGAAAGGCGGCCCCCGATCAGGTGCGCGGTGGCATGGGGGCTGGTCGAATAGATCATCTGCGCAGGATCCTCGCGCAGCACGCGCCGTCCGGCGGCGACCGCCCAGGGGAGCCATCCGATCCAGGAATCGGGGACCGCGAGCAGGGCGGGATAGCGACCCTTGATGGCCAGATGGCGCTTGGTGTTGAGGTAACCCGTGCGCACCACGCGCACCGGTTCCGGAATCTGGGCTTCCAGCCCGGGATCGGTCGTTTCATATGCATCGCGGCGCAGGGTCACCACCGTGGCCCGCCACCCATACTCGGGCAGATAACGCGTGAACTTGAGGGTCCGCAGGACGCCGCTGCTGCTCGCTTCGGGCGGGTAGTGGAAGGCGATGACCAAGACGTGGCGCATAGACGGGCTCGCGGCTCACCAGCGCTTGGCGCAATAATAGAAGTTCTTGAGCCGACTCATCCAGGTGCTCGGCCGGTCTTCGCGTTCATAGCCGAACAGCGAGAGCTCGGCGCCGGCGATCTGCTCAAAAATGATCCGGTCGGCGGACGACATGCGTTCCTTCCAGGCGTAGACCTTTTCCTTGTTCGGCGAACGCACCGAGTTCCGGTGGTATTTCACGCTGTCCTGGGGCATCTCCTGCTCGGCGTTGCGATGGAACGCGAGCATCCCCGGATCAAACGCCTCTCCGACGAACGCGCAGATCCGTTCCAACGTGGGTTGCGTTTGCAGCACCAAATCCTCGTAGCGCACCTCAAGAAAACGCGTCGGCACCACCGAACCCACCTTGTGCGCGAGGGTGGTCTTCCAGCGCCAATCGGCGGCAACCCGCGGCAGGTGGCGTGAGCCCCAGTCCAGGTTGCGCAGCGACAAGGCGACATCGCGTCCGTCGCGCACGAGATGGATGATGCGTGCCGAAGGGAAAAGCCCCCACAGCTTGTCGATCTCGGTCACGTACCAGGGCGTCTTGTCCGCCCAGCGCGGCTTTCCCTTGTCCTCGGCGTAGGCGGAGAAGATGGCGTCGACGAGATCGGCGTAGTCTTCGATCGGGCGGGCCAGGATGGCGTCGCGGTCGGTGATAAGGCCGCCCTTCCTGACCTTCGGGTGCGCCGCGATGTCGTCCAGGAGACGGGCGGCGTTATCTTTGACGGAAAGCGCCCCGTAGCCATCGCGGCGGTCATGGAAGTCTATAATGAAGCCGGACTCGAACGGTACGCACAGCCTCGGGTGCGCATTGAGCATGAGCCGAAGCATCGTGGTGCCCGATCGCTGCGCCCCCACCACGAAGAACGGCGCCGATCCCTGCTCGCGTGCGGATGTCATGTCGCGTTATCGTTTTTCCGGATCCAGCCTGATTGTTAGGACAGCCTGCACGCCCATGTCGAATGTTTTGAGTCTCTTCCGAAAATCAAGTGAAGCCTGGCTTCGGCGATGGCCATTCACCCGCCGCCCGCTTCGCCGCCGTTTCCCGTCGGACGCGGCGTTCTACGCCTCCTTGCGGGGCGCGGCACGCCCCGCAAGGGACCGGGGGGCGCACTCCGCAAGGTGCGCGCTTGCGGCCTATTGGCGCGGACGGACGGCCCCGCGCTTCTTCATCGATTCCCCGGGCATAGGCCGGGCCCTTGCCACGATCGAGGCGCGCTTTCCCGCCTGGCGGGAGACGGCCATGGCGCTGGCGGCCCAAGAAGCAAGGCATATCTTCACCGTCTACGGCACGCACGCCGACCTCGGCGCGGACCTGACCTGGGATCGCTTGAAGCCGGGCCCCGGGGAGGATCCCCTCTACCTCTTGAAGCCCCATCGGTTTTTCTTTGCGCCCCGGCTCGCGCTCGCGGTCCTCTATGGCGCGGACCATGGCCCGGCGCTCTCCCGCATGGTGTCATCCTGGATGGCGGCGACCGAAGCGAGGGCCGATCCGCCGGGCTACGCGAGCGATCTTGTCGCCGTCCAGCGCGCCATTGCGCTCACCTGGGCCTTGGCTTTCCTCGCGGCTTGGCCGACAGAGGCACACGACCTCATTGTGTCGATACTCAAAGTAATACTAGTCGATGCCCGCTACGTTTCCAAGGAACTGGCGCGGTCGTGTCCGAACAACCATCTGCTCCTGAGCGCCTTCTTTCTGTGGTACGTGGGCTTCTTGTTTCCGGAGTTTGCCGAGGCGCCTGGCTGGCGCGCGCGCGGCGAGGAGATCTGGTTGCGGGAGCTTCGGCGACAGGTGTTCGATGACGGCTCAGGCTTTGAATTCTCCATGCATTACCATCGCATGGCGTGCGAGAGTGCGGCCGCATATCTCCTGCTCACCCGCGCGAACGGATCGGCGCCACCCGAATGGCTGCCGGAGCGCCTCGAGCGCATGCTGGCTTTCCAATGCGAGATCAACGGGACGCAAGGCGATGGGCTTCACCTGGGGGATGGGACGGGTGATGGCTTGTTCCCGTTGGGCGCCTGCGCGGGGCAGGGCGACTTCGCCCGCCTTGCCGGGGCGCTTTTCGGCCGGTGTGCCGAGGCGGCCGACGGGGAGGGGGGGGATGCCGAAACCGCGTTCTGGCTGCTGGGGGGGACGATGCCCGAGGGGACGACGGTGCGCCCGCCCGCCCTGCGCGCCTACCCCATCGGCGGATACTACGGCTTCCCCGAGCCCGCTTCGAAGGCCACGCTCGTCTTTCGCACCGGTCCCGCGCCCGGCGTCGAGGCGAGCGGGGGCCACATGCACGCGGACCTGCTCACGGTCTATCTGACCCTCGATAGCGTGCCGTTCATTGTCGAGCCGGGAACCTACACCTATCGGCGCACGCCGTCGGCGGCGGTTGACTGGCGCCGCCACTTCCTCGGTCCGTCAGCCCATAGCGGCTTGTCGATCGAGGGCTCCGACCCGTTGGGATCGGTGGCGGGAGACTTCCGGCCGCGCGATGTGCCCACGCGCCTGCATACTTCCGTGCACCGGGAAGGACCGGGACTGGCCTGGGTGGAGGCCGTGAATCGGGGCCGCACGCCCTATTTTGGGCATCGGCGCGGCATCGTCCATGTGCGGGAGCGCTACTGGCTGATCTACGACGTGGTGCCCGACGGCCTGGGGCAGGCCGCGGCCCACCTTTCCTTCCAGTTCGGGGCACGGGTGCACGTCGAGGAGACAAGCCCGCATCATGTGGCCGCCAGCGCAGGGAAATCGCGGTTGACCGTGGTGCTGAGCGATGGCCTGTCGGATGCGGCGACGCTGCGCGGGAGCCTCGACCCGGTCGCGGGATGGGTGTCCCCGACCTATGGCGTGCGCGTCCCGGCATCCGCGATCAGGGTCCGCGTCGAGGCGGGCGCGACCCTTGTCGCCACCCTGATCGGATGTTCGGGCCTGGAGGATGCGCGGATCGAAGTCCTGCGCATCGATGGGGCCAGGCTGGCCTTCAGGGTGAGCACGCCGCACTGGGTGGACTGTCTCTTGCTGAACGATGCGCCGGCGCAAGGGACGGTCGAAGCCTTCGGCATTCGATTCGAAGGGACACTGCTCTGGGCGCGAACGGCGGAAGGCACGGCGGGCGAGTTGCGCTGGCTCGAGGGGCGAAGCGTCGCTTGGCCCGAACGAAGGGTCTTCCTCACCGAACAAGGGCCCGGCGGCGAACGGGTCCAGGCGGGGTGACGCGGCCCCTGGTCGGCCGTGATCATGGCCCGGCCGACGGGTGCGTGGTTGCCTCAAAAGATGAAAGGCGTGAAGTGCCCGGCCGTCATGGTCGCGCCAGGGCGCGTGCCGGACGAGGCCGCCCGGGCGAGCCGTGCGATTTCGGCGACGTCCTGGGCATGTGTTGCCTCGTAGCGGCGTTGCGAGAGGCGGATCGCGGCCAGCCGGCTATCGATGTTGCGGGGGCCGAGCCTCACCCCGAAGCCGTTCGGCAACGGAAATGGCGGGCGTCGTCCGAATATTCTGTCCAGCATCAGGTTTCCCAGCGCCTTCTTGAAATGTCCGGACTCCCAATACCAGCGCATCGGCCGCGTACTGCCCTCCGGCGGTATCGCTTCGTCGGTCAGCCGGTTGTATCCGCTGAAGTCCCAGAGCGCAAACGCCTGCTGGGAGGGGTGCATGCGCGCGTCCAGGGCCACCATGTCGACGACGCGCTTTTTCCAGGCCTCGAATTGCGGCCAAAGGCCCGTGGCCTTGAAGGTCTCGAGCAGGTGCGCGTGATACGGGTAGATGATGAGCACCAGCTTGATGTGGTGAACGCGGCACAGCTCGATCATTTGCCACAGCGCCTCAAAGGCGGGCGAAGTCCCCGTCCGGCCGAGCGTGAGCCCTTTGGGGCCGTTCACATAGTCTTTCATGTTCTCGGTGTCGCGCTGCAGGAAAAGAGGGTAGTGCCCGCTCGCGTGGACGAACCCCGCATAGTCGGCCATGGGGTTGAAGCCCCTGCGGGTCATGTTCGCGGGATAGGCCTGCCACTGGGCGACGAGCGTCTTTGCGGAAGCGGTCAACGCATTGAGGGAAAACAAGGTGGCGGCCGTATCCTGCGCCTGTTGCAGATAGCGCGCCCTGTTCGGTGTCCCGTTGTAGTTGACCAGGAGCCGTCGTTCGTAGTGCCCTCGCGGCGGTGGGAAACTGGCCTTCGCATCGGGGTTGACGAGGAAGTCCATGAAATCGACGCCGAGGACGACCAGCTTCGGCCGATGCACGGCAAGCGCGTCCTGCAGGTAGCGCAGCTCGATGTACGGCCCGGTGCCGGGCAACCCGAGGTTGTAGACCGGACGGTCCTGCGTCGGCCATGCGGGGGCGCGGGGGTCGAGGCCCACTTCAACCCGCGAATTCCCTACGATGAGGGCCCGCGGACGCATGTGCTCCAGGGCATAGGCTTTGACGAGCCGGGCGCTGTTTTCCGCCTCGGGCTTGATGCGGTTGAACCCGGTCAGGGTGACGAAGCGATAAAGGCCGTATGGGTCGACGGTCGCGTTGATGAGCGCCACGGCGCCCACGATGGCTGCGACGAAGCGCAGCCAGTGTCCCAGGAAGGCTCGGGCGGAGCAAAGGGGGCAGGCGGGGCGCATGGGTTCAGAATTGGAAGTAGAGGAATTGGGTGACATGATTGAGAGACAGGATGCCGCAGGCGGTGCACAGCGCCGTGGCAAACGCCCAGCGCCGCGAGAGCTGGAAGCGCAGCCCCCTGGTGCCGCCGCGCGTCGCGGCCTCGCGCGAAGCCTCTCGCGCGAAGCCGAGTGCCGGGGCGTAGGCGGCGACCAGCTCCTGTGAATTGGGCGCCCATACGGCGATCGCAAAGAGCGCCGCGATCCACGCATAGGTGGCGAGAAAGTCCGCCCCGCCGCCGAGATCGACCTTGAGGCCCATGTGCCGCGCCACGGGTGCGAGCGCGCCGAGGTGGGTCGCCAGCGCCTCCGGTATCGAGATGCCGTTGAGTCCCGCCATGCCCGAGAGCATGTCGAGCGCCCCCGGGAAAGTCGGCATCCGAAAAAACACCCAGGCCACCACGACGGCCAGGAACGTCAGCGCCCAGGCAAGGCCCCGCCCCAGGGGCGTCGTTCCGGACGGCTCTTTCCCCAGCGCTTGCCGCCCTGCGCGCCAGGCATGGTTGGCGGCAAGATAGACGCCATGCAGCCCGCCCCAAACGACGAAGGTCCAGCCTGCCCCATGCCACAGCCCTCCGAGGAGCATCGTCACCATGAGATTGACATAGCGGCGGACTTTGCCGCGGCGGTTGCCGCCCAGCGGGATATACAGGTAATCGCGCAGGAAGCGCGAGAGGGTCATGTGCCAGCGTCGCCAGAAATCGATGATGTTGGCCGCCTTGTAGGGAGAATTGAAGTTGAGCGGCAGGCGGATGTTGAAGAGCCTGGACAGGCCGATGGCCATGTCGGAATAGCCCGAGAAGTCGAAGTAAAGCTGAAACGTATAACTCAGCGCGCCCGCCCACGCGCCGAAGAAGGTCAAGGGATGGCCCTCGGCGCCGGCCCGGAAGATCGGGATCGCATGGGCGCCGATGCCGTCGGCAAGCACCGCCTTCTTGAACAGGCCGATGGCGAACATGGTCAGGCCGACCGCGAGGTTTTCATGATCGACCCGGTAGGTCTTCGCATCGCCGAACTGGGGCATCATTTCGCTGTGGTGCAGAATGGGGCCTGCGATGAGATGGGGAAAATAGGTGACGAACAGCGCGTAGTGCAGGAAGTCGTATTCCTTGGCCTTGCCCTGGGAGACGTCGACCAGGAAGGCGATCTGGGTGAAGGTGAAGAAGGAAATCCCCAGCGGCAGCACGATCATGCCCGCATGGGCGAGCGCGGGGAACAAGGGGCGGAGGCTGTCGAGAAAGAAGTGCGCGTACTTGAAGTAACCCAGCAGGGCCAGATCGCCGCCCACCCCTAAGCGCAGGAGCCACCTCGCGCGCACGTCCCGGCCGCGCAGGCGCGCCTGCGCGAGGCCCGCGCCGACGGCATAGTTGAACAGGATCGATCCCGCCAGCAGGACCAGGTAGACGGGATTCCACCAGCCGTAAAAAAACAGGGAAGCGCCCACGAGAAGCCCTGCGGCGATACGGGGCCGGCCTCGCGCGATGCCGAAAAAGAGCCCCAGCGCGACGGGCAGAAAGAGAAAGATGAATCCATACGAGTTAAACAGCATGCGGCTCTTCCATGAGTGGCCGGAACGCCGGCACGCGCATCCCGGCGGGCGGGGACATTGTCAGCGCGCGGCGGTGCAGGCGGCGTCCTTCGGCGTTGCGACATCGTCATAGCGGCGGGTGGCCCGGTCGGCGGGCCATGCGTTTCCTTCGAGGACCGTGCTGCCTTCGCCGTTGCGCCCTTTGTAGACGAAGGCCATGTTGTGGCAAAACTCGAGCCGCACCACATGCTGGTCGAAGTGCGAGGGGGCCACGCCGGGGCGGATGATCTCCTCGTAATTGACGCTCTCGACGAGGCTCTTGATGCGCCCGAGCAGGGTGTGGGGGCCATCGAAGCGGGTGCTGGAGCCGCCGTACTCGGGCCAGTAGGAGGTCTGGGTGTCCTCGATCACATAGATGCCGCCCTCGGCAAGCAGCGGAAACAGGGTATCGAAGCTGGTGATCACGTGCGCGTTGATATGGCTGCCGTCGTCGATGACGATGTCCAGTCGGCCGATTTCCCGAGCGACGCGCCGCAGGCAGTCGGGGTCGTTCTGGCTGCCCCGGAAGATGCGGATGCGCGCTTCCTCGAGCGGCGACTTGTCATAGACGTCGAGCCCATGAATGCGCCCTCTCCTGAAATAGTCCTTCCACATGCGAAGGGACATGCCGCCCGCGTGCGGGTCGTTGTAGCCCCCCACCCCGATCTCCAGGAGATTGACGCGCTGCCGCCGCAGGGGGAGGAAGTGGCGGGCGTAGTGCTGGGCGTACCAGTGCGTGCTCCATTTGTCGGTGCCATGCAGCTTGGCGAGCGCAATGAGATCGTTGCCAAGCAGCAGGCCCAGCGCGCGGCGCTTGGCGGTGCGCAGCCGCGCGAGGCGCCGCGCGCCCAGGCGCGCCTTGAGGGCATGGAGGAGGGGGTTCGTGCTCACGGAAGCTCCTTGTTGGATATAAACCTGCGGCGGCGCTCAAGCGCTCCCGCACCGGCGAAACGTCTTCTCCTGCGTTCTGTTGCCGGGGGGTGGCCTAGGCGCCCGGGACCGGTGCCGCAGGGCCTCGCATACTGCTTGCCTGCCGTGGGTCCGGGTTCCTGCCGCGCGCGAAGGCCAGCGCCTCCAGCGCTTGCTCCAAAAGGGCGAGCTCGGCATTCTCGTCTCGCCCGTCCTTGGCGGCGTTGCGGCGCACGTGAAACCCGAATGGCGCCGCACCCCACATGAACTCCTCCCAGTGCGCGGGCAACCTGACGCCGGTGGCCTCGCGAAAGCCCGTCCGGGTATACGAATCCTTCCGTTTCGGGAGATAGCACAGGCTGTCTGGCAGGAGCGACTCGAACAAGCGTGCCCGAGGCGAAAGCGGGTTGGCGGTCCCGGGGAACTCCTCGGGCAGCCGATAGACCGGCGTCGCGCATTCGTGCTGGAGCGTCGGATGGCGGGCGAACGCGCGATAGACCCGGGTGCCCGTATCGCGGTAGTCCTTGCGCCGGCCCGACAGCGTCAGCGCGCGCCCGATGCCGGCCAGCCATCCGTTCCGCCGCGCCGCGCCGCCTTCGCTCCGGTCGGCGCAGGCCGGCCTGAAGTCGAGGCGCTCGACCGGGACCTGGGCCAGATCGATGAACATGCAATGCACGCATGGGAAGTAGCGGTACTTCTCCAAATGCTTCGGGTGCCAGGGGACGCCGAAGAACGCCAGGCGGTGCGCCAGCATATGGGCCGGCACGGTCTTGGCCCACTCGGGCCGCAGGAGATAGAAGTCGGGGTCGAGCACGAGCAGAAAGCGGGTCTTGACGTGCTCGAGGCACCGCTGCAAGGCTTCGGTATGCTGATAGTTGGGGCGGTGGCCGGCGGCGTCCACCCCGGGAATCACCTTGAAGCCCTGGGTGTCCTCAGGCAGCCGATCAACGCCCCCGGGAGGGGTATTTTCGGCGACCACCCAGGGCAGCACGCCGGTGCCGGCGAGCGTGGCGGCGAGCCTGCGGTTGAGCGCCAGGTGGCGTGCGTTGTGGAAAGACACCGAGCAGACCGTGAGGCGGGGCTCGTCGGCCGGCGGCAGGTCATGCATGGCATCGGCTTCCGGGGATTGTTGTTTCGTCGGCGACGCGCGGGCCGGCTCGCCCGGCGCCCGCCGCCAATTCCAGCATGGCGGCGTCGGCAAAGAATTTCGCCGCCCAGTTCAAGTACTCGTAGCGCCCGTACTCGGCCCAGATGGGAAAGGATCCCTTGATGCCCCCCCGGATGCCGGGATCCTCCGCGGCGAGATCCTGCGTGCTTGCGACGTAGTCGTTCAGGCGCCGGGCCGCCTCCAAGTAGCGTGCTTCTTGCGTGAGCGCGTGCAGGCGAAGCCAGACGATGGCCGTCTGCGCATCACCTGTGAGGCAACTGAACCGGGCGCGCGGACGCCAACCGGCATCGAAGCGTCCCGGCAAGCCCCCGTCGCTGCGCTGGCGCCCCATGAGGGCCTCGGCGGCGCGCGCCGCGGCGTCCACATAGCGCGATTCCTCCAACATGACGCCCGATTCGAGCAGCCCTTCCATGGTGTAGGCGAGCGTATGCAGCAACGGACGCGCGTCGTCGTCGAGGCAGCACTGGGCGAACCAGCCGCTTCGCGCCTGTTGTGCGAGCGCGAACTCGAGATTGCGCACCGCGGCATCCCGGTGGCGCCGCTCGTTCGTGATGCGATGGGCCTCCAGCAGCCCCCAGGCGGTCCGCGCATCGTAGACGTTGACGCCGGGGCGGGAATAGCGCGATCCGTGCCGGCGCCACGCGCCGTCGGCGTCCTGCGCAAAGGCCAGGAAGTCGGCCGCGCGGATGGCCGCCTGGCGGAAGCGCTCGTTGCCCGTTTCTCGATAGGCGGCGACCCAGCCGAAGAGCACTTGGCCGGTGTTGAAGATGGCGGGGCTCGCAGGGAAATCGATGACCCCCCCTTGGACCGCGCCGCTGTCCATTTGCACGTCCGCTTCCCAGGATGCCATCCTGAGCGCCCGCTCGCGATAGCCGTCGTCGCCGGTCAGGCGCGCGTAGGCGATGAAGGTCGGGATGATGTAGCCCGTCGTCTCCGGGTAGGCGGCAAGCCACCCGCGCCGGCGGTGCGAGGGCATCCAGCGCAGCGCATAGGAGCGGGAGACCCCGCCCGTGCCGGTGGCGTCCTGCGCCCGGCAAAGCCAGGCCATCGCCTCTTGCAGATGGACCTGCCGTGCCGTCACCGGATGGCGTCGGCCAAGCGCGTCGCGCGCGATTTCCTTCCAGCGTTCAACAGACATGTCACGACCGTTCCTAAAAGTGTCATCGAACATGGTCGCCGTTGGTGGCGACCCCATTTTGATCTCGTTCCGATGCCAATCGGCGTGCCCCTGGGGCACCTTCCCCGCGGGCGTCGAATCCTCCGCCGAGGAGGGCCTTGACGGTGCGCCAAGAGATATACCGCATGATCTCGGAATCCCCCATCCTCTGGCGAAGGTTCGATGGCCATGCCTTCGGCTTCTCGAAGCCCAACGCGAGCGCCGCCACCACGACAACGGCGGGCTTCTTCGCCTTGACCCGGCCGTTCAACGCCGTGTGGATCCCGCGCGCCATCGTCGCGCGAGCCTTGGCTTCCCGCCGGTTCCACTTCGCATCGCCCAGATGGGGGGATGCGGCACGCCTTGATCCGTGGCTTGGGGATCCGCGCGCTGGGCGCATCTGGCGGCGATGGCGCGCCAGCGTGTGGCGCGTCTTGCCTTGCTCGTGCCGGGCCTCGCAGGCCCGCGTGACCCGCTGGCCCAATTCCGTGCCATGGCGGCAACCGTCGGTGTCGGTCAGGACCTCGGGTGCCGACATCCACAACCTCGATCCGGTCTCCGGCATTGGCGTCTTCCCCCACACGGCGAGCGGTCCTCATCTCCGCCCTGGCGCCGACACGCGATCATTCATTCCGGCGCTCGCCTTGTCTTGGGGGCTCACTGCCGGCTCGCCCGCAGCCGCCAGGCGAGTCGGCTGTGAAGCTCGTACCACAGTTCCAGCCAGCGTCCTTCGTTCACCGGCGGCACGAGAGTTTCGTAGCCGAGTTCGTGCAACAGCGACCCGGCGTGCCGCTCGAAGACGGCCCGGTCAGCCGCCCGCATATGACGCCTCCACTTCGCCACGTTGGACGCCATCGGCGGTTTGTCGAGGAGGGGCCAAAGCCCCCGCTTTTCCTCGGGAACGAACCGCTTGACCTGGCCCGTGTAGTCCAGCATCTCGGGCGCATAGGCGATGCCCAGGAACGCGCACACCTGGGCGAGGCACGCCGGAGGGGCCTGGACGAGGTCCTCGTAACGCACTTCCATGTACCGCGTGGCCGGCAGCATGGCGCCCATTTTTCGGCACAAGCCCACCTGCTCGCGCCATTCGTGGGCGACCCGGAGCACGTTGGGGTAGCCATAGACGTATTCCTTGCTCAAGTGCGACAAGGCGCAATCGCGTCCGTCCCGCACCAGATGAATGAACCTGGACGAAGGGAAGAGGGCGTTCAGGCGATCGAGTTCGACGAGGCTGCCGGTGTTCTTGTCACCCCAGCGCGGTTTGCCCTGCAGGTGGGCATAGACGCCGTGAAAACGCCTCATGACCCCGGCGAAGTCGGTGGGCAGCGGCGGCGCAAAAAGCATCGCGCCGGGCAAGTCCGTCTTCCAGGCGCGGATGCGCGCATCGCGGGCCAGACGTTCCATGAAGCCGCGCACCGCCTGCTCGCTGCCGAGCGCGTTATGGGCCGCTTCCCAGTACGAGGCCCACAGCTCCCCCGAATCGTGGGGAATGGCGAGCGCCGGATGCGCGTTCAGCATCATCCGAAGGAGCGTGGTTCCGCTTCGCTGGAAGCCGACGATGAAGAAGGGCTCGCAGGCGAGGTCGGAAAACGGGGGCGATGCCTGCGGCTGCGAATCCGCCGGGTTCGCCGCGCCGCGCGGTGTCTCCAAGATCATGGGTTCCTCCTTCATCCGCCGAGCCCGGGGCTCAAGTACCGGAGAGCCGCGCCAGTTTGCGCAGCCGTGTCACGACCGGAAGCACTTCGCTCTTGAGCGGGTGGGACAAAGCGACAAGCCCGGCCCCCCAACCCATGGCGGCCCCTAGGACGCCCAGCGCGAAAGGCCCCGCCACGCTTGCGCCGGTGCCCTCCCGCAGCAGCGAGAACGCGAGGGGGCCGGCCACCGCGAACAGTGCCAGCGCCGCGCTTCGCCCGGTGGCGCGCACCACGTCCCCGACCGTGAGTCCGATATGCCGATGCAGGAAGAGGGTCGACACCAGGAACCCGGTGAGGGCCCCCAATGAGGCCGCAATCGCCAGCGGCACGAGCCCGAATCGGGCTGCGACCAGTTCGAAGGCGACCGTCGCCGGCTGAACGACGAACTGGAGCGCCATGTTGGTGCGCGGCGCCCCGGCCGCGAGCAGCGCCTGCCCGGCAAAATACGACAGGACATTGAGCGCTGCGCCCGCGCACAGCACCTTGACCACCGGGACGGACGCACCCCATTGCGGCCCGTACAACAGGCGCACCGCGCCCCCGCCCTGGACCGCGAGGACGCCCAGAAAAGGCCACGCGATGCCCGTCACCAGCGTGAGCGCGCGCAGGTACGGTCCCTTGAGCGCTTCGCCGCCCCGTTGCTTGGCGGACAGGTGGGGCAGCATGACCCCGAGCACCGCGGAGCTCACGTAGCGGTCGAAGAGCTGGACGAGTCCGACGGCCCGGGCATAGATGCCGACCGGTCCCATCCCGAGCACCCGCCCGAGGATCAGGTCCGGCGCCCCGGCGCCGAGATCCTTGACCAGCACGGCGCTGGAGGTCATGCTGCCGAACGAGAGCACGTGCCGAAGTCCGCGCACGGCGGGCAGCCACGGCATGTTGGGCGGACGCAGGAGGTGCGCCGCGATGACCGTCACCGCGATTCCCGCCGCCGCACCCCAGGCGAGACTCATGTAGCTGAAGCCGGCGAAGGCCAGGGCGATGGAAGTCGCCGCCTGCACGAGCCCGCCGGAGATCTTGATATAGTACGGTGCGGCGAAGTTCATCTCCCGGCGCCACAGGGCGAGCGAGACGCTGCCGAAAGGCAGCAGCATGAAGTTGAGTGCAAACACCCGCATCACCCGCCCCACGCCGGGCGCATGATAAAACCAGGCGGCCGGGGTGCTCAGGGCGGCCAGGGCTGCGGCCACCAGCCAGGCGCTCGCGATCGCCACGCCGTAGGCGGCGCGCAGGCGCTCGGTCGTGAGCGCCTTCTCCTGGATGACATACTGCCCTACGCCGAAGTCGCGCAGGGTGTGCGCCAAGGTGGTGAGCACTGCTGCCACCGAAAAGACGCCGATTTCCGCCGGTGTCAGCAGCCGCGCGATGACCAGCGTCGAGACGAATTGCAGGACGAGCGCGGAGTAGCGTTCGGCGAACGAGATCGCGAGCGACTTGCGGACCGTGTGGGCCGCACGGGGCGCGGCCGGGGCGGGGGCGTCTACCATTTGCGGGCGGCCACGTGGCTGACGACGTAGCGATGTTTTCCGGAGCGCTCTGCCGGGAGGGCGTCGACCGGTTCCACCTCGACCCGGGTGGCCGGGCCGAGCCGCCGCCGGAAGTCGCGCACGATCGCCTCGCGCCCCGGGCCCCAGGCAAAATCGCGCTCGGCCACCAGCAAGACGCGCACGTGCTCGACATTTTCCTGGACGATCTTGAAGGCCTTCACCCCGGGTAGCGCGCGCACGGTGTAGATGAGCGCGAGCCCGTGCATGACCGTGCCGTCGGCGGCGACGATGAAGTCGGTCGTGCGCCCTTCGATTTTTTCCAGCAGGGGAAGCCCCCTTCCGCATGCGCACCCTTGGTGTGCGAGCGCGCCGACATCGCCCGTGCGGTAGCGGATGAACGGGAAATCGCCGCTGCCCATGTGGGTCACGACGATCTCTCCGGACTGGCCCGCAGGCACGGGGTGCCCCTGCGCATCGACGATTTCCACCACGATGTCCTCCGCCGTGATGTGCATTCCTCCCTTGGGGCACTCATGCGCGACGAAACCCGCATCGCGCCCCCCGTAGCCGTTGGCGACGCGGCACCCGAAGACCTCTTCGATTCCGTTGCGCTGCTCGTCGTACAGGCGCTCCGCAGTCGCGAAAGCGACCGTGATGCCCAGATCGTCCATCGGCTCGCCGCGGGAGCGCGCATGGCGCGCCACCAGGGCCAGCGCAGACGGGTAGCCGAAGAGCATCCGCGGGCGACGGCCTCGGATCGCGTGCAGGAATTCATCGAGCCGGGGCTCCGACATCTCGAAGGCGGGCAGAAGGCGGGTGCGGAAGAGCCGGTCCCGAAGGCCGCGCAGCCGGTCCTGGGCGTTGAGCTCGATGGGGGAGCCCCAGAGCACGATTTCCGGATCGCCGACATCGACGCCCCACCAGCGGGTGGCCCGCCACTTGGCCGCCACGTCATGAGCCACCCGATCCCGTCCGAGGCCGAAGATGAGCGGCTCGCCGCTTGACCCGCCGGTGTTGAAGGCCTTGAGCCCCTTGGCACGGCGGCTTGCCAGGCGCGAGAAATTGGCGCGGACCGTCGCTTTCGTGAGCGTGGGCAGCTGCCCCAGCTCGGTGATCGAGTGCATTCTCCCGGGCTGAAAACCCAGGCCGGCGAACAGCTCGGCATAGTAAGGCACATCCGTCTGCGCGGCGCACAGGAAGGCCTTGAGGCGTTCGAGCTGGAGCGCCTCGATTTGGCTGCGCGTCCACCATTGGCTCGCCTCGAGCGCCTGACGCAGCGTCGCCGTGGCGTGGCCCTTCAGGCGCTCGTGCGCCGGAAAGAGCACGCCGGAGACGAATCGCGTGTAACGACCGCGCTCAGGTCCCATGGCCCCCCCGCAACGGCTGCCCCAGGGCGCCCTCATAGGTGGCAAGGAGTGCGCTGCGCACGGCGGACCACCCGTGCCGCCGCACGATAAGCTGGCCAGCCGAGACGAGCCTGCCGGCAAGCCGGCCGTCCTCGAGGATCTTCAGCGTGGCCTCGGCCATGGCGCGCGGTGAGTTGGGCGGCACGAGGAGCGCGCTTTCGTCCTGGGTCACGAGATAGGGAATGCCGCCGACGTTGGTCGAGACGACCGGAACGCCGCTTGCCAGCGCTTCTAGGACCGAGATCGGGGTGTTGTCGACGAGGCTTGGGTTCAATGCCACGTCGGCAGACTGATAGAGGGCCGGCATGCCTTCGTTGTCGACGGCGCCCGCGAACGTGACCGCGTCGGACAGGCCCAGCTCGGCGGCAAGCGCCCGGAGCGGGCCTTCCTCGGGGCCTGTGCCCGCCAGCGTCAGGCGCGCCTCGGGGAGGCGCGCGCGGATGAGGTCCAAGGCGCGAATCGCAGTGGCGTTGTCATACAGGGGCTCGAGATTGCGGGTGACGAGCAAGTGGCAGCGGCGTTGCCGGGTGGCCTCCCCGGGGCTTCCCGGGCGCTTCGTGAAGCGGGCGAGGTCGACGACGTTGGGCACGACCTTGGGTGCGAAGCCATGATCCCGGAAGACGCCCTCAAGGAATCCTGACGGGACCACGATCGCGTCGGCGCGCTTGAGCGTGGGGGCGACCCAGCGCAGGGAGCGGCGCAAGAAGGTGCCAGCCTCCCCGCCCCGGTAATTCACCACCACGGGCCTGCCGCGCAGCTTGGCGATCCACACGGCGGGTGCGGCGAAGAGGTGCCAGGACCAGCCGGAATTGGCCATCACGTGGATCAGATCGACACGGCCTGCCATCCGCCACAATCGGCCCAGATAGGGCAGGAGGCGGGCCAGCGCCCGCACCCCGCGGAAATGGGCCACGAAACCGGGCCGATAGGGCGCGTTGACCTGAATGAGTTCCACCCGGACGCCGTCCTTTTTGAGCAGGCCCGCGAGCTGGCGGGTCTGATTCGCCATGCCCCCGTGCGGCGGAGGGAGCGGGCCCACGAGGCCGACGGAAAAGCGCCCGGTCGTCATGCACGGCTCCCCAGGGCCGCCGCATACACCGCCCGGTAGCGACGGATGCTTTCGGGCCAGCTGCGTTCGGTTTCGACAAAACGTCGGGCGGCGCGCTGTATCCTCGGCCACTCGCCCCGTCGGTCGAGGGCGGCGAGAAGCGCGCGGGCGAGCGCGTCGGGGTCGCCGGCCTCGAACAACAGGCCCGTCTCGCCGTCGCGGATCAGTTCGCGATGCCCACCGACGCTTGACGCCAGGAGAAGTTTTCCCTGGGCCATGGCCTCGAGGGGCTTCAAGGGCGTGACGAGCTCGGTGAGGCGCAAAGGTACGCGAGGATAGGCGAGGATGTCGACGAGACTGTAGTAGCGGCCGATGTCGCCATGGGGGACGCGCCCGCAAAAGCGCACCCTGGGCGCCATGCCCAGTTCCCGGGCGAGCGCCTTGAGGCGCGCTTCTTGCGGGCCGCCCCCGACCAGGAGCACCTGGACGTCGGGCTGGCGGGCAAGCACCTTGGGGAGCGCCCGCAGCAGGACGTCGAGGCCTTCGTAGGCATAGAAGGAGCCGATGAAGCCGATCACCGTGGCGTCCTCGAGCCCGAGTTCCGCTCTCAAGGCCTCGTCGGGGCGGGCCCCCGGCGCGAACGCGTCAACGTCTACCGCATTCGGAATGATCGTCACCTTCGCCTCGGGCACGCCGCGTGCGACGATGTCGTGCTTGAGCCCTTCGCAGATCGTGGTGACGGCGTCCGCCTGCCGAAGCACGAACGTCTCGAGTTGGCGCGTCAGCCGGTAGCGCAGGCCCCAGGCGCGGCTGGTCCCGTGGTCGACGGCCGCGTCCTCCCAGAAGGCCCTGACCTCGTAGACCACCGGCACGCCGAGACGCTGTCCCACACGCAGCGCCGGAAGGCCGTTGAGCGCCGGCGAGTGGGCGTGCAGGACGTCGGGCCTCACCCGTTCCGCCACGGCGCCGATGCGCCGCGTGAGCGTGCCCATGAGCCCGAGTTCGCCCAGACCGGGCAGGTCCCTGGAAATCCAGGCTGCCTGCGGGGTGCGATAGAAGTGGACGCCGTCCACCACTTCCTCGGCGGCGCGGCACGCCGGCTGCTTGGGGCTGGTCAGGTGGTAGGTCTGCCAGCCCAGTGCCTTTTGCTCGCGCAGGATTGACAGGGTGCGGAACGCATAGCCGCTATGGGTGGGGATCGAGTGATCGAGAATATGCAGGATGCGCATGGCGTCTCACCCCACCGATGCCCTTGCGGCAGGCCCGTGTTCGCGCCCGAGCGTGTCCGCGCCGTTTCGCCGCAGAAACGATTCGAAGACCAGCAGCTGCCACAAGGCGGTGCTCCAGTCCCGCAGCCCCGCGTTGTGTTGATCGACGAGGCTGCGCAGGAACGTGCGGTTGAACCATCCCGCCTCGGCCAGCACGCTCCCGAGCACCGCTTGTTCGACCGTGTGCTTGAGGGGGCCGCGGAACCAGCTCGCCAGCGGCACCGCGAAGCCCTTCTTCGGCCGGTACAGGATCTCCCGCGGCAGGTGCGGCGCCAAGGCCTTCTTGAAGATCGCCTTGCCCTCGCCGCCCTCGAGCTTGAGACCGGGATTTATGCCCGAGACCCATTCCACGAAGCGGTGGTCGAGGAGCGGCACGCGCACCTCAAGCGCGTGCGCCATGCTGGCCCGGTCCACCTTGGTCAGGATGTCCCCGGGCAGGTAGGTCTTGAAATCCAGGTACTGAACCAGGGAAAGCGCCTCATCGGTCGGCGCGCCCCGCGCATGCGCGCGCAGGACCTCGACGGCGGAGTATCCTTGCCGTTCTCGCCGGAAGGCCTCGTTGAACAGGCGGGCGCGCAGGCCGTCGTGGAGGGTCGCGACGGAATGGAAGTAGGCGTCGACCGGGTCGCGCGCGAGACCTTGGAACGTCGCCTTGGCGCGCAGATACTTGGGAGCCCAGTCGGCCTTGGGATAGACCGCCCCGAGCAGGCCGAAGAGCGGACGGCGCAGGCTGGACGGGACAAAGGCGCGCAGGCGCTCTTCGTAGAGATGCCAGCGGTAGCGCCGGTAGCCGGCGAAGTTCTCGTCGCCGCCGTCGCCGGAAAGGGCCACGGTGACGTTGCGGCGGGCGAGCTCGCACACGCGGTACGTGGGAATCGCGGAGCTGTCGGCGAAGGGCTCGTCATACAGCCGCCCGAGTTCGTCGATGAGGCCGTAATCGTCATTGTCGACCGCCTCGACGTGATGGCGGGTGCCCAGCCGGCGGGCGACGTCGCGCGCATACCCCGACTCGTCGAAGGCCGGATCGTTGAACGCGATCGAGCAGGTCTCGACCGGCGTCTCGCTCGAACCGGCCATCATGGCGACCACGGCGCTGGAATCGACTCCTCCGGAGAGGAAGGCCCCCAAAGGGACCTCGGCGACCATCCGGATCTCGACCGCTTCACGCAGTCGCGCGATGAGTTCGGCCTTGAGGTCGTCCTCGGAGGCGTGGCTGATGGGCGAAAAAGGGATGTCCCAATACCGCACGGGCGCGCGCCTGCGCATCCCTCTCCTGACCGTGAGCGTATGGCCCGGGGAGAGCTTTCGCGCCTGATCGAAAATGGTGCGCGGCTCCGGCACATAGCCATAGGCGAAGTAGTCTTCCACGGCGCGCGGGTCCAGCGTCCGGGAAAAGGCCGGATGGACGCACAGGGCCTTGAGCTCCGAGCCGAAGAGGAAGGTGCCGTCGGGAAGGTCGGCATAGTAGAGCGGCTTGATGCCGAGCCGGTCGCGGGCGAGGAAGAGGGTCTGCGCAGCGGCATCCCATGCCGCGAAGGCGAACATGCCGCGGAAGCGGTCCACGCAGCGTTCGCCCCACTCCTCCCAGGCGTGCACGATGACCTCGGTGTCGCTGCGCGTGCGGAAGCGATGGCCTCGGGCCTGGAGCTCGGCCGTCAGCTCGGCGAAGTTGTATATCTCGCCGTTGAACACCACCGCGACTTGCCCGGTTTCATTGAAAAGCGGCTGCTGGCCGCTCGACAGATCAATGATGGACAGCCGCTTGTGGGCGAGCCCCACGCCCTCCGCCACGTAAAGGCCCGTCTCGTCCGGCCCGCGGTGATGGAGCGTCTCGTTCATGCGGCGCAGAAGCTCAGAATCCAATGGCTTGCGCGCGTCTGGGTGGAGAATGCCGGCGATTCCGCACATGAGCGTGAGTCCCCTGTCCTAGAGCCTGAAACTTCGCGCCCGCACGGCGGCGGGCCGGGCGCGGGCGCCTGAGGCGAGCGCCTCGTCATACACCGCAAGATAGCTTGCGACCATGGCCTGCAAGCTGAAGCGGGCTTCGACCCGCGCGCGGCCGCGCTGCCCTTCACGCCTGGCCCGCTCGGGGTGCGCGAGATAGTCCGCCAGCGCCCGGGCAAGGGCGAGGTCGTCCCCGGCCGGCACCAGGGTGCCGGTTTCCCCGGCGGTGACGAGCTCCGGATTGCCGCCGACATTGGTCGCGGCGACGGGGAGGCCGCAGGCCATGGCCTCGAGGAGCGTGTTCGAGATGCCTTCACCCAGGGAGGGCAGGACGAAGACGTCCATGGCGCCGAGGAGCTCCGGGATGTCCGCGCGTTCTCCGGGCAGCCAGGCAAGGTGCGCAAGGCCGGCCGCGGCGAGAAGGTCGATGCAGTCCTGGCGGGCGAGGCCGTCCCCAACGATCATGAGGCGTAGGCGGTTGCGCTCCTGGGGCAGGGCCTGCGCAAGGCGGATGAAGGCCCGCACCAGCATCCGGTGGTCCTTGACGGCGGCCATGCGGCCGATGGCCCCGATGATGAAACTGCCCGGCGTGGCGAAACCCGGCGGCCCAAGTCGATGCCTCGTCTGTCCGCGCGGCGCGAAGCGTTCGATGTCGACACCGTTGTAGATCTGCGTGACCTTGTCTTCTGGCACGCCCACGCTCGCCGTCAGCCACGCCTTGAGATCCTGGCTGACGGCGATGTAGTGGCCAACGAGGGGCGCCATTGCGCGCCTGAGCCAGTTGTAACGCCGGTTTGTGCCCGCGAGGTCGAAGATGTCCCGCCCGTGTTCGCCGTGGATGCGCCCACGCACCCCCGCGGCGGCGGCAACGGCCTGGATCTCGAGGGCCGAGAGGTTGCGGGTATGCACGACTTGCGGGCGCAGCCTGCGCAGGAGCCGCCAGGCCTTCTGGTAGACGGACGGATCGAGGCCCGGTCGCCGATGGAGGGCATGGATCTCGAGGTCCGGGCGGCGGATGCGCTCGCGGTAGTCCGTGTAGCCCTCGAGGCAGACGATGACATGCCTGGAATGGCCTTCCGGGAGGTGGTTGAGCAGGTTGACCATGCCGTTCTCCATTCCGCCGAGGGCGAAGCGGTGCACGACGTGGGCGATGAGAGGCCGGGCGCTCACCCGCGGCCTCCGTCGGCTTGTGCCGCCGTGCGCTGGAGCGCGGCGCGGATTGGCGATGCCCAGGCGGCGGCGAAGGCGCGCAGGGTCCTTTCCGCGCGCGCATCGCCCTTGCCGGCATAAGGGGTGGCCATGACGACCAGCGCCGCGTCGTCCCCTTTCCCCAGCAGCATGGACTTGGCTTCGAGAAACTTCACGAGATACGGGTTGGTCGTGAAGCGGTGATCGATCCAGAACCAGTGCCAGACCAGGAGATGGAGCGGCGGGCGTCCGCGCAGGCGGTTTTCGGCGATGCCCAGCCGGCCCGCGTCCAGGGGCAGCCGCCGCATCGCCTGTCCGATGTTCTGCCAGTGTTTGCGGTATTGAGGATTGGTGGAAAGAATCACGTTTTGCGAGCGGATCAGCTTGGAACGCTGGGTCTGGTCGCGGTAGTAGTAGACGAAGAGCGTGACCAGGGCGCCGTGTGCGACATACGTGCGCTCAAGCGTCGCGCGGGGGTACTTGAAATGGGGCACCCACGGCGTGACCGGGCCGAGCCAGGGCGCCCACCCCGGCGCCGGGCGGGGGGCGGCGAGCGTGACGTTGACCGGCCCGGACTGGCGCCTGGCGAGGAACTGCGCGTCGGCGGGAAAGAGGGCCGACACCGCGAGGACGGCCGCTGCCGCGAGCCCGATAGGGACCAGCCGGGGGCAGGTTGCGGGTGAGGCGGCCGCTGGGGCGTCCTGCCCCGGCGTGAGATCTTCTCGCCACAAGGAACCGAGCCAGAAAAGCAAGGCCATGACGATGCCGAACAGGATCCAGCCGTAGATGATGTGGTCGATCCCCACCGCAAGACGCATGTTGCTCAGATAGCCGATCATGACGATCATGTAGGCCCGAAGCCAGTTCGCCACCACGGGCACGGCGACGGAGGCGCCCACGAACAGCACGCGGCGCCACAACGTGCGATAGGTCAGGTAGGCATACAGCAGCCCCAGGGTATAGGAGGCGATCAGGTAGCGCAGTCCGCTGCAGGCCTCGACGACCGACCAGTCGCCGTTGGGCAGCTCGAAGAACGGCCCTTGCTGGAAGACCGGCACGCCGCTGTGCTGCACCGCGAGGACGGTGAAGTTCGCGGTCCAGGCCATCATGTGGGGAATCAGCATTTCCCCGAAGGGCACCGCCAGGAACAGGTAGAACAGCGGAAAGGCGATGGCGCGCACCACCCGGTAGCCGAAGAGCGCGAGCGCGGCGGCCGGGATGAGGGCGACCAGCGCATACTGCTGGACGACGATGGCCTTGCCGAGAAATCCGAGCTCCCAGGCGAAGCCGCCCAGCGCCAGGAGGGCCAGGGCCCAATATTGAGGCGTGGGCGATAGCGCCATGATCTCGCGCCGTCGCCGCCAGACGAGCCAGCCGCTCAGGGGGAAGATGACAAAGCCATGGGCGAACGTCTGGTTGTCGGCCCAGGTGTCCCAGGTGAATCTCACGACCGGCCAATGGAGCAGCAGCAGCCCGGCGAGGGTGATCCCCGCGATGAGCGCGACGCGCCGCCAGGCGCGGGCGCTGTCTTGTGGGCGCGTCCCGGCGGCGGGCTCGGCCAAGGCGCCTAGCGCATTGTTCATCGCGCGCTCCTTTCGCTCGCGAGTGTTCCGGGAGCCGCCCCGAAGGCTCGGCCCAAGGCGCTGCGGTCACTCGCGCCTTCGAGCCAGGCCTCCAGCGTGGCCAGGTTGCGGGTCCAGTCATAGGCGCGCACGATGTGGTCGCGGGCCAGGCGGCCTGCACTTGCCTCCGCGCCGCTCAGGACGCGACTCGCATGGGTCACGTAGTCGTCGGCGTGTCGCGCGATCAGGAGGGAGCCTGCCGCCGCGGCTTCGATGCCTTCCGCGGCCTGGGGCGAGGCCACCACGGGCTTGCCCATGGCCATGGCTTCGAGGACCTTGTTCTGGACGCCGCGGGCCAGTCGCAGAGGCGCTACGGCGAGCCGTGCATGCGCGAGATAGGGCCTGATGTCGGGCACCGCGCCGGTGACGACGATGCCGCGGCGGCGGGAGAGCTCACGCACGGCGCGCGCGGGGCGAACGCCGACGATATAGAAGATCGCATCGGGGTGGCGCGCCTGGATCAGGGGGAAGACGTCGTGCGCGAACCATTCGACCGCATCGACGTTCGGCCAGTAGTCCATTGCCCCGGTGAACGCCAGCACCTGAGCCGCATCGGGATAGGGATTGGCATACTCGCGCGCGGGGGAGAAATAGTCCGCATCGACCCCATTGGCGAAGTAGGCCGTCTTCCCGGCCGTTTCCGGGGCGAATCGGCTGAAGAGCTGGGCTTCTTCCCGCGATACGAAGAGCGAGCCTTCGAATAGCCGGCTGATCCGCCTTTCGTAGCGCGCGAGCAGGCGGTGTTCGCGTTCGTAGAGGGCGCGCTGCGGCCAGCGCGAGCGGCTCACGTATTGGCGCCACTTGTCGGAGTCGATGTCGACGAAATCGATGATGCGCCGCGCGTCCCCGGCCGCCAGCGCATACTGGGCCATCGCCGAGGAGAACACGAGGATGCGTTCGATCGCCTGGGTGCGCAGCGTGTCGTCGACCCAGCGCTTGAGTCGCTGGCTGCGGTAGTAGAGGACGGTCAGGGCCTGTTCGCTGCCGAGGGCGAACAGGCTTTTCATCCGGGCCCACGAGGGGCGCAGCCTGACGATGCAGCTGTCCGCGCACAGGGCCCGCACCGCATCGGCATGTGCCCAGTCCGCGGGCGTGTCGACGAAGGTGCCGAGATAGACGCGATAGCGCGTGCTCAGATGTTTGAGTACGTGATAGGAGCGGATCTTGTCTCCCTTGGTGGGGGGATAAGGGATCCGGTGGGTCAGGTAGAGCAGGTTTTGCATCGCGTGTTCACCCCAGTTGCCTGACGATGTGCGGACCGATCAGGTTTGCAGCCCACAGCGGCAGCCTCTGCCAGGCCTTGATGAACAGTTGGTACTTGGGGTTCAAGGGATTGACCTCCGGCACGGCCTTGGCACGATGGAGCTGGTACTGGTAATAGAGCGGTTGCGGCTCGAAGCCCCAGTTTCGTTTGAACTCGAAGGCGCCGGTGCCCTCCTTCGAGCGCCCGTAGTCGAAGAGGCGCACGCCCTTCTCGCAGGCGCGCCGCATGAGCTCCCAGTACATGAAGTCGTTTCCGGCGACCTCCCGGGCTTCGTCGGTGCCGCCCCCATAGTAGGGGAGGACCTCGTCGCGAAAGTAGAAGCTCATCACCGAGGCGATGACCCGACGCTCGCGCAGGATCGTCAGGACTTCGCAGCGGCTGCCGAACACCTCCTTCAGCAGGCGGAAGTAGTGCCGTGCGAAGACCGGAGTGCCGAGCCGGTGCACGCTCGAGGCGTAAGCGAAGTACAGCCGGTCCGTTTCCGCGTCGAGTTCCGCCGCGAGGCCGGCCTTGATGCCCTTGCGGACCATGGCGCGCTGCTTGCGGGGGATGGCGAGGAGGTTGGCCTCGACGTCCGGCTCGATCGGCTTGCGGAACGTCGAGTAGAGTCGCTTGATCGGCCAGTCCGGATGCAGGGGCTTCGCCATGCGGTATTCCAGGGCCCCGACGCGAAGCCGCGAGGCGCGCTGCTGGGCCGCCTCGTCGAGCGCCGCCCGGGCGGCGTCCGATGCCGCAGCCGGCCCGCCATAGACGCAGAAGGGCAATGACGAGAGCGAGTGGCCGAACAGGAGGCTTCGGATCTCGGCCAAGGGCAGCACCCCCTCCACCTCGCCGTCGCGGTGGGCGAGCAGGAAATGGGTGCGGTGGCCGAAGGCGCGCTCGATCACCTGCTGCCAGCCGGAGAGATGAAAGAAACTGGCCTCGGGGCAGCGCGCGACGAACGCGTCCCAGCGCGGCACCCAGTCAGGACTGAGGCTGCGGACCTCGAGCGCGCCTGCGGCCGAGGGGCCGCCGGGAGGCTGGGCGCGATTCATGCGGTCACCTCCGCGAAGACGCGATCCATGCGGTCCCAGCGAAAGTCGCGCAGCAGGGCGCCGATCTTGGCGGGCATGCGGGCGAGATTGGTATAGTGCCGGAAACGGGTCTTGACGCTGAGATGGGGCAGCCGCGGCTGCCCGGCGTCGAGTTCCCACGGATGAAAGTAGAAGATGCAGGGGGCATGCTCGCGCGTGTTGAGGCGCCGGACGAGCCAGCGCGACAGGGCATAGGGCAACAGGCGGAAATAGCCCCCGCCCGCGGCGGGCAGGTTTCGGCCGAACAGGGGCACCGTGCTCGCCGGCAACTCGAGCAGTCCCTGGTCTCCGTGCGGCCGGAAGGCGAAGCGCGGGGCGGCAGGCCAGCCGTAGTGGTCATGGCGGATGGGATAGACGCTCGAGCTGTAGCGGTAGCCCGCCTCATGCAGCGCATCGTGGGCCCATCGGTTGCCCTCGCCGATCGAGAAACTGGGCGCCCGGTATCCCAGGACCCGGACCCCGCCGATATCCTCCAGCAGCTTTTTCGCCCGCCCGACGTCTTCCCGGAACGTCGCCCAGGTCTGCTCGGTGGCGCGCCGGTGCGCATAGCCGTGGCTCGCCAGCTCGTGGCCGCCGTCGACGATGGCGCGGATGAGGCCGGGGTGGCGTCGGGCGATCCAGCCCAAGGCGAAGAACGTCGCGTGCGTCCGGTGCTCATCGAGAAGC
This sequence comes from Pseudomonadota bacterium, assembly GCA_021788645.1. Taxonomy (GTDB): domain Bacteria; phylum Pseudomonadota; class Gammaproteobacteria; order Burkholderiales; family JAKAFK01; genus JAKAFK01. The sequence continues at coordinate 19,242 of JAJYKK010000007.1, read as the reverse complement.
GCGAGGACCCGGTCCATGTTGGCTTCGATCCGGCGAGGCACCTCATTCCAGGCGGTGCGCGCGATATAGGGGGCGAACGCGGACACCTGGAAATAGTCCTCCACATCGATCGTCAGGGCATTGAGGAGCATCGTCAGCGATCCCGAGGTTTCAATGCCGGAATGGCGCGGCTTTGCTGGCACGGCATCACGCTCAAGCCCCTTCGGTGGCGCTCCCGGAGGCGCGGAACAGGAGCCGACGGGCAAGGGTCACCAACTGGCGAAGGGTCCTGTCGATGTCCTGAAGCTGCCCCTCCAGGCGATCGCCGATCGGGCTCGCCGGCGCAACGCGCGGGGCGGGCGCGGGCCCCGCGGGCAGGCTGGTTTCCTCCGTGAGTTCGCCGATGATTTCCCCCACGGCCGGACCGTCGAGCTGATGCAGCGACTCGAGGTAGGCGAACAGCAGCAGCCGATCGCACAGGGTGTTGATGCGGCGGGGCACCCCCCCGGTATGTTGGTGGATCACCGCAAAACACTCTTCCGCGAAGGCGGGATCGGCGTCCCAGCCGGCGGTGTGCAGCCGGTGCTCGATGTAGGCGCGCGTCTCGTCGGCCTCCATCGGGCCGAGGTGGTACGAGGCGATCACGCGTTGGCGCAGCTGGAGCAGCGCCTCGCTTTGCAGCGTATAGCGAAATTCGGGCTGCCCCAGCAGGAAGCTTTGCAGGAGCGGCCTGTCTCCCGCCTGGAAGTTCGACAGCATGCGCAGTTCTTCCACCGCCTTGGGCGTGAGGTTCTGCGCCTCGTCCACCACCAGCAAGGCGCGTTGGCCCTGCCGCAAGACCGCAAGCAGGAAGGATTCCAGGTCGTGCAGCAATGCCGCCTTGGTCGCGCCCTGGTGCTCGAGCCCGAAGCCTGCCGCCACGACGCGCAGCATGTCGTCCGCGTCGAGCTGCGTGCTGACGAGGTGTGCCGCCACGATTTTCTCTTCGGCCAGGGTCTGGAAGAGATTGCGGATCACCATGGTCTTGCCGGCGCCCACGTCGCCGGTGATGACGATGAACCCTTCGCCCTGGGACAGGCCGTACTCCAGGTACGCCATTGCCCGGCGGTGCCCCCGGCTGGCGAAGAAGAAGCGCGGATCCGGATTGAGCTGGAAGGGCCTTGCCGTGAGTCCATAGAAGGATTCGTACATGTTCGTGTCCTCTAGAACGTCATATACAGCCGCGCCGTGATGGCGTTCTCCCGGTAGGAAGCCGAGGCCGTCGACGAGTTGCGCTGCTGGTGCCGGAAATCGAGTCCGCTGGTCATCGAGGGGCTGATGACGTGGGAGAAGCCGATGCGCAGGACGCTCAAGTTGTCGGTGCGTCCCAGGTCGGGAAACTGGAGCCGGGCGAATTCGAGGTTGCCGATCAGGCTCGTGCGCGGGAGGAACTGCCAGGTCCAGGTGCCCGAGGTGCCGTACTGATTGATGTTGGTGCTGGTCAGAAAATCGCCGCTCGCGATGGCGCCCGCCCCGCCCAGGCAGTCCTGGCACTCCTGCTTGAGGCTGAACACGGAGAGGGTCGCCGTGGTCTTGGCCGTCGTGACCCCTGCCGAGGCGAGGAAGTGCTTGTCCAGGAACACGTTGTCGGTGAGCAGCAGGAAGGCGCCGGAGAGCTCGAGGGGCAGCCCGTTCTGCGCGATGTAGTTCTGTACATACTGGGCGCGCTGGGCATCATTGGGGATCTGCGTCTTCAGCGCCGCATCGAGAAAGGCGGCGCTGCTCTCGGCATAGGCGAAGCGCTGCTGCATCTGGGCGGTGGCGAGGTCCTGGCCGTAGCTGACGTTCCAAAGGACGACCGGGCCTTGGTGGGTGAAGGTGAGGCTGTAGGTCTTGCCGAAAAAGCGCCGCCCGTAGGACACCGCCAGATCGGTGCGGCGGCTGGGCACCCAGTGCGCGCCCACGCGCCAGAAGCCGCCCTTGGGCGCAGGGCCGCTCACCACGTAGTTGTTGTTTTCGTGGCCGAGCGTGCCCTCCAGGGCGAAGGTTGAGGTCAGCCAGTGGCCGAGCGTGCCGGAATAGCGCTCGAACGTGACGTTTTGCGAAGTGGCCGAGTAGTCGATGCGATCCTTGTGGTAGTCGGCGCTCCAATAGGTGGTGACGAAGTCGCTTCCGCTATTGACCAGGACGTCTCCCGCGGAGCTCGTGCTGTTGAGCGAGCCCAGGCCCGAATAGGTCGAGCGCTCCTCGGTCAGCCGCAGCCGCCCCGTCGCGGCGCCACCGAAGTCGTGGACCAGGTAGGGGCTGACGCCGATGGTGCGGGTGTTGGTGACATTCGCGGTGGCGTTGGAGTTGTTCAGGCTCAGGCTGTTCAGCAGCGAGGTGGCCTGCTGCGTCACCGAGGCGTTCGCGTCCACGAAGAAGGTTTCGGGAATGAGTTCCGCGTTGCCTTGGGCGTTCAGCAGGTTGTAGGTCCGGTTCTCGCCGCTCGTGCGCGCATACATGAGATTTTGCATCACGTAGTTCAGATCGGCGTGATAGCGGGGTCCGGAGCCGACGAGGAACACGCCGGGATCGACCTGGGTGATGAAGTCGCCCTGCGCATGCCCGGCGGGGGCAAGCGTCACGTTGTCGGTATAGGTCTCGGCGAGCATCAGGTTGGGCGTGAGCGTCCACTGGCCGGCAATCGCCGGCGCGGGGAGCACGGCGAGTATCGCGAGGAGCAGCGCGCGGGGTCGGTGCGTCATTGCCATGCCGGCCCCATCTGAGGGGGGCTCTTCGCGGCGCTAGACGGCGTCATAGTAGTAATCCCGGTGACGCGCGGTCGATTTGTTGAGCACGAGGCCGCTGACCGGCAATCCGGCGATCATGGCCAGCGCCTTCTTGAGTGCATCCTGTGGCGTTTGCCGTTCCTCGACCACCACGATGATCTGTCCCATGTGCGCGGCGAGCACGGTGGCCTCCGTGGTCATCAGCAGCGGCGGCGAGTCGAACAGGATCAGGCGATCCGGGTAGCGGCTGGCGAGCTCGCGCACGAGCTTGCGCATGGCTTCGCTCGCGAGGAGTTCGGTCGCGCGCTTGTAGGGCGTGCCGCCGGGCAGCACGGTGAGCCTCTCGATGTCGGTCCGGACCAGCGCATCGCCGACCGTCAGCTCGGGCGTGCGCAAGATGTCGAGCAGCCCATGCCTTGCCGTCAGGCCGAGGTAATGCAATACCTTGGAGCGCTCGACATCGGCGTCGACCAGGAGCACGGTGCGATCCATCTCCATGGCAATGCTGATGGCCAGGTTGACGGCGCAGAAGCTTTTGCCTTCCCCGGGCAGGGAACTCGCGACCATCACCAGGTTGCCTCTGGGCAGCCGCGACGCCGGCGGCCCGAAGGCGTTGTCCAGGATGGGGCGCTTGAGGAGACGGAACTGTTCGCCGATTTGCGTGCGCTCGTCGTCGGGGGTCATCACGCCCAGCCGGCGCAGCCGCGCGCGGTCGATCGATTGCCCCGGCGCGTCGTCGCCTGCGGCCGGCTGTGGACGGTGCACGGGGACGGCAAGCGGGATGGGCGCGTCCGGCCCAGGCGCGTCCGGGACGCGTGCGGCGCCCGGTGGGGGGAAGCCGTTCGACGCGTGGGGCTCGCGCAGCCGGCTGGCGGCCTTCTCGATCAGGTTCTTGCTCATGGGATCCTCTTTTGCTCTGTGCTTCAGCCGATGCCCGGCACCGGGACCGACTGGAAGACGAGAACGGCGCTATAGACGACCAACAGGCTGAGGCAGGCCAAGGCGTATCTGAACAGCCCGCTGTTCTTCTGCTGCAGGAACTCCGCGTTCTGGACCAGGGCCACCGCACCCAGGAGCGGAAGGTCGCTGCATTCCCGCAGGCTGAAGGGGTCGTCCACCGTCTTGAAGATCTGATTGAGCAAGAAGGCGACGGCGATCCCGACGGCGATGGCCGCGAGCAGGACGCCCGACACGAACAGGGGGCGGTTGGGCCAGGCCGGCGTCAGGGGCACATGGGGCGGATCGATCACGCGAAAGTCCACGACCCCGGTCTGGGCCTGCATCCTGCTCGACATGTCGGCGGCCTCCCGTTTGGCGAGCAGCAGGTCGTAATTCCGCTTGTAGACGTCATAGTTTCGGGTCAGCTCGGAATAGTGTTCCTCGATGCCGGGGAGCTTGTCCGCTGCGGCCTTGAGCTGATCGTAGCGCGTCTGATAGCCCTGGACCTTCGCCTGCAGCGACGCCGCAGCCGCTTCGGCATCGGCGAGTTGCGTGCCCAACTCCTGGTAGTAGGGGTCCTGGGCGACGTTCGGCGCGGCGCCGGTGGCCGGACCCACGCGGCTCGCCTCCCGTCTTTCCCGTGCCCTGAGCTGGGCGATGGTCTGGCGCAGGGCGACCACGTCGGGGTAGTCGTTGGTGTAGGTGAGCCTCAGGGTGTCGAGCCTTGACTCCAGCGCGCCGATGCGGGCCTCGAGCGGCGAGGTGGCTGCAGGGGTCGTCGAGACGCTGCCCACCAGCGACGGCGCATCGCCTTCCAGCTGCCCCTTGATGGCGTCGCGCTGGGCGGTGGCTTCCCGCAGTTGAAGCTTTGCGGCGTCGAGCTTGCGGGACAGATCGCTCAGCGTGCTGAAGTAGTCCAGGCTGTTGCCGGGCATCAATCCGAGATGCTGCTGCTTGAAGGCCTTGATGGCCTCGTCGGCGCCATCGAGTTTGTCGGAGGCATCGCGCAATTGCTGGTCGATGAACCGCTGTGCGGAGTGGACGTTGTTGCGCGCGTTGCCGACCCCGCTTTCCAGGAAGATCTGAAGAAGGGCGCGCACCACGTCCTTGGCCAGGCGCGGGTCGGGATTCTGGTACGAGATGGTGTACAGATTCATCCGGCCGGTACCGGTGACCTTCACCTCCGACTGCAGTTGGTCGAGGATGCGCTCCCGCTGGGCAGGCGTCGTGGCGGCGAGCTGCAGATCGGTCATGGCCAGGACGCGCTTCAGGTGAGGTCGGCTGATGAGGGTGTTGGTCAGCATCTGCGTCTCTTGGTCCGCGTTCGGCTGAAAAGCCATGCCATGCAGCAGCGGACCAAGCAGCGATTGTGTGTCGACGTAGACGCGAGCGGAAGCCTCGAAGCGATCCGGGATGAAATGGATGCCGATCCAACCGGCGACGGAGATGACCCATGCGGTGACCAGGATCGTCCAGCGTCGCCGCCACAGCCCTTTGATATGCAGCAGGAGTAGTCCGAGTGCCTCGTGCATGGTTTTCAGTTCCTCATCGTCGCGGGCGCGGCTGCGCCGAACCGATGCTGGGGGCGGTCCTCAAGGGGTGCCTTGCAGCGCCGGCCTCGCCTTGGGATTAGAAGGTGCTTTCAGGAATGACGAGCACGTCCCCTGGGCGCATCGCGACATTTGCCGACATGTCCCCTTTGTTCAGGAGATCGTCGAGCCGCACGCTGTATTGCTTGCGCTTCCCGTCGACCAGGCGCCAGATGCTCGCATCGTTGCCTGCCGCGAGCGGCGTCATGCCGCCGACGGCGATCATGACGTCCATCAGGGTCATGCCCTTGCGGTACTGGAGCGCTTCCGGCTTGGTGGCCTGCCCGATGACGCGGATTTGCTGGTTGTAGGCCCCCGCGAACTGCGTCACCATGACGGTGACGATCGGATCCTTGATGTACTTGGCGAGGGCTTGCTTGATGTCCCCGGCCAGCTCGACCGGGGTCTTGCCGGCCGCCACCATGTCCTGGACGAGCGGCGTCGAGATCTTGCCGTCCGGCCGCACGGGGATCGTCGCGGAGACCTGCGGGTTGTGCCAGACGACGATGCGCAAGGTGTCGCCCGGTCCGATCAGGTATTCGTGGGTGACGGACGCGGTCCCGATGGGGGCGGGTGGGTAGGGGGAACCGCAACCGAACAGGCCAATGGCCAAAACGACGACGGCAAGCGCACGGATTGTTATCTGGACCCTTCTCACGGTTTCTTCTCCAACTGTTGCGTGACGGCATGGGCGAGTACTCTTCCTTTATATCTCGTGTTTTCAAGAAAGCAACTTCGCCTCCGGCCCCCCAGGACAGTCCCTTGCCGGGGCGGCCCAGCGTCCCGGGGCCATGAGGTATAATGGCCGAGACAGCCTCACTTTCCGTTGCGAGGGGTGCTTCACAGACATGAGCTATTTCAACAGGCACGTTTTCTTTTGCACCAACAAGCGCGAGGGCGGGGGCGTCTGCTGCGCCGACCGCGGGGCGCGCGAACTGCGCGACTATGCCAAGGACCGGATCAAGGCTTTGCGCCTGGACGGGAAAGGCAAGATCCGGGTCAACAGCGCGGGCTGCATGGATCGCTGCGAGCTCGGCCCGGTGCTGGTCGTCTACCCGGAGGGCGTCTGGTACACCTATGTCGATCAGGCGGACGTCGACGAAATCATCGATGAGCATCTGCGGCACGGCCGTGTCGTCGAGCGTCTTCAAATCTAGACGTGCCGCGCTATAAGCTGCGCATCGACGGGCCGCTGGGGCGCATCGAGACGGTGGTGGAGGATCCGGGGCTGGCACGCCGCGGCGTCGCGCTCATCGCCCACCCGCATCCGCTGCACGGCGGCAGCCTCAGGAACAAGGTGGTGCAGACGGCCGCCCGTGCGCTGGGCGAGCTAGGCTATGTCGCCGTGCGACCGAACTTTCGCGGCGTCGGCCAGAGCGACGGCGACTTCGACCACGGACGAGGAGAAGTCGACGACATGGCGGCGATCGCCGAGTTCGTGTGCGCGCGCTATCCCGGCCTTCCGGTGGTGCTGATCGGGTTCTCCTTCGGCGCCTACGTCCAGGTGAAGCTGGGTAGCCGCTTGGCGTGCAAGGGCCTTCTCCTGATCGCGCCCGCCGTCAACATGTTCGATTTCGGCGATGTGCCGGGGCCCTGTCTCGTCCTTCACGGCGCGCATGACGCGCTGGTTCCCCTGGGCGCCGTGCGCGCCTGGGCGCAGCCGCAGGGCCTGAGGCTCGCCATCGTCGAGGGGGCCGATCATTTCTTTCACGGCAAGCTCTCCGAGCTCAAGCGACTGATTGTCGACCTATGCGAGTGCTGAGCGCGCAGGGCCTGCGCAAATCCTATGGGGGTACGCCGGTGGTGAGCGGCGTCAACCTGGAGATCGAAGCCGGCGAATGCTTCGGTCTGCTGGGGCCGAATGGCGCCGGGAAGACCACCACGTTGCGGTGCCTCCTGGGATTGACCGAGCCTGACGGCGGCGAGGTCTCGATCCTGGGGTTTCCCATTCCCGGGAGCGCGCGACGGGCGCGCGCGCGCATCGGCGTCGTACCCCAGATGGACAACCTCGATCCCGACTTCACCGTGCGCGAGAACCTGGTCGTCTATGCGCGCTATTTCGGGCTCGATCAAGGGGCGGTGGACGCCCGCCTGCCCGGGCTGCTCGAGTTTGCGGGGCTCGCCCATCGGGCGGACGCGAAGATCCAGACGCTCTCGGGGGGCATGAAGCGGCGGCTGACGCTGGCGCGCGCGCTCGTCAACGATCCGGACCTCCTCTTCCTCGACGAGCCGACCACCGGTCTCGATCCCCAGGCGCGCCACGTCATGTGGGAGGGCTTGCGGCGTTTGCTCAATCAAGGCAAGACCATTTTCCTGACCACCCATTTCATGGACGAGGCGGAGCGGCTATGCGATCGCCTGTCGATCCTTGACCAGGGCCGCATCATCGCGGCGGGGACGCCGGCGGCCTTGATCGAGCGCCACATCGAGCCTCTCGTCGTCGAGATCTACGGCGAACAGGCACGGACCTGGGGCGAGGCGAACGGCCATTTGTGCGAGCGCATGGAGACGGCTGGCGAGACGGTCTTCTGCTATACCCACGGCGATGAAGCGGTGCTCGAACGGCTCCGCGGGGCGCAAGGGATGCGTTACCTCAATCGTCCCGCCAACCTGGAGGATGTCTTCCTGCGGCTGACCGGGCGGGAGCTGCGGGATTGATGCGCCGGGGCCATTTCCGCCTGCCGCTTGTGACTCTGCGCTTTCTGCCGGTATGGCGGCGCAATTTCCTCGTCTGGAAGAAACTCGCGATCCCTTCCGTGCTGGGCAATCTGGCCGATCCCATGCTCTATCTGTTCGGCCTGGGCTACGGGCTCGGAAGCCTGCTGCACAAGGTCGGCGGCGGCTCTTACATCGTCTTCCTGGCAGGTGGCATGATCTGCTACAGCACCTTGAACAGCGCCACCTTCGAGACGCTGTACTCGGGCTTCTCGCGGATGCATGTGCAAAGAACGTGGGACGCCATCCTCAATGCGCCGATGGCGCTCGACGACATCGTCCTGGGGGAGCTCGTCTGGTCGGCGGCCAAGAGCCTGCTCTCCGGTTTCGCCATCCTGCTCGTGATCTGGGTGTTCCACCTCGACCGCTCGTGGCCGATGAGCGTTCTCGTGATTCCTGCCGTGATGCTGATCGGGCTGTGCTTCTCGGCGATGGGGCTGGTCGTGACGGCGCTCTCGCCCAGCTACGATTTTTTCATGTACTACTTCACCTTGGCCGTCACGCCCATGGTGCTGCTCTCCGGCGTGTTCTATCCGGTCGCCCAGTTGCCGCCCCTCTTTCAGCATCTGGCCGCCCTCTTGCCCTTGACCCATGCCGTATTCCTGGTGCGCCCGCTGCTGATGGGTCAATGGCCTGCGCAGGCGGTCCTCCATGCCGGCGTGCTGGCAAGCTATGCGGTGGTGAGCTATTACGTGGCGGTGGTGCTTTTCCGGCGGCGGCTGCTGCAGTGAGCCCGACGCCTTGGGAGACGGTCGGGCGCGTCGGAGCGCCCCGGCCGTGCGTGTCAGGTTCCGCAGAATGTCTGGAATACCTGCTGATCCCGGGTCGGCAGCTGACGATAGTCGGAACCGTCGAGCGCCGCGCTGCAGGGATCGGCCAGGACGTCCAGGAAGCGGTGTGTCGGCCCCAGGTCGCCAGCGTCGACTGCCGCGCCGATGGCCTCCTCGACGCGATGGTTGCGGGGTATGATGGCCGGGTTGGCGGTGCGCATCCGGATCGCCGCGTCCTCGAAGTGGCCGGGCTGCCGCGCCAACCGCGCCGTCCAGCGTGCGTGCCAAGCCGTGAAGGCGGGGTCCTTGAAGCGCGGATTCGCCCGCTCGGGATCGTCCATCGCGACGCGGCTTGACAGATCCCGGAAGGTATTGGTGTAGTCGGCGCCGGCGCGGTGCATCCACTCGAGCAACGACGCGATCAGCGCGGGATCGCCGGGTTCCTCGTTGCCGAGCCCCAGCTTCGAACGCATCGCCGCCTGAAAGTGGCGCTCAAACAGTGCCGGGAACTCGCCGATCAGGTGCTCGGCCGTGTCCAGAGCGGCCTTGGGATCTGCGTCCAGGAGCGGCAGCAGCGTTTCCGCGAATCTCGCCAGGTTCCACTGGGCGATCCGACCCTGATTGCCGAACGCGTAGCGACCCTGAACGTCGATTGAGCTGAACACCGTTGCGGGATCGTACTGTTCGACAAAGGCGCACGGGCCGAAGTCGATGGTCTCGCCGGAAATCGTCATGTTGTCCGTATTCATGACGCCGTGCACGAAGCCCACTCGCATCCAGGCGGCCACCAGCGCCGCCTGCCGCGCCATCACCGCCCTCAGCAGATCGGCATAACGGGTCGGTTCTCCGATCAGCGCCGGGTAGTGACGCCGCAGGGTGTAGTCGGCGAGCGCGCGGGTATGCGTACCATCGGCTGCCCGCGGCGCGGGATGTCCCGGGACGTCGAGGCCGGCATCGAGCGCAGCGGCGAATTCGAAGGTGCCCACCCGGATATGGCTGCTCGCCACCCGGGCCAATATCGCACCGGGCAGCGGCGTTTCCCGGAACACCGCTTCTCCGGTCGCAACCACCGCGAGTCCTCGGGTGGTGGGTATCCCGAATCCGTGCATGGCCTCGGCGACCAGGCATTCGCGGAGCATCGGCCCGAGCGCCGCACGTCCATCGCCGCGGCGCGAGTAAGGCGTCACGCCGGAGCCCTTGAGCTGGATGTCGACGCGCCGCCCATCCGGGGTCAGATGCTCGCCCAATAGATGGGCACGCCCGTCCCCGAGCAGGGTAAAATGGCCAAACTGATGCCCGGCGTAGGCCTGGGCGATGGGCGTGCTCGAGGGGTGGCAACGATTGCCCGCCAGCATGCCGGCGCCGTCCGGCCGCATCAGGGCTTGTGCATCGAGTCCCAGCGCTTCAGCGAGGCGCCGGTTGAGCACTGCGATGACCGGCGCCTTGACCGGGGTGGGGCGCACCCGAGCGAAAAACGGCTCGGGCAGGCGTGTATAGCTGTCGTCGAAGTTCCAGTCCATGAGTCGTCCGTGATGTCCTTGCCCGGTCGGCGCCTGTGAGCCGGACCGCTCGATAGTAGTATACAGAAATACTCGGGTATTATGGGACGCACCGGCGGCAGCGGTTCACTGATCGTGACCTTTCCGCCCCATGCCCTTCGGGGCGCATGCGAGGCCCGATTCGCGTCGCCGGGCTTGTCGTCTGAATGAGGCGAGCTGCGCGGCGTTTCGCGCAGGTCCCCGGATGGGGGGCGAAATCGCGTCAGGCGGAGGTCGGCGGCGCGCCAGCGTCCCCGGAAAGCGCCTGTTGCTCGGCATGGTAGCTTGATCGCACCATCGGGGCGCATGCCGCGTGCTTGAATCCCATTTCGATCGCCTTGACCCGGAAGCGTTCGAATTGCTCGGGCGTCACGTAGCGGGTGACCGGCAGGTGATGACGGGAAGGCTGCAGGTACTGGCCGACGGTGAGGAGATCGACGCCATGCGCGCGCAGGTCGCGCATGACGCCATAGATTTCCTCGTCGGCCTCGCCCAATCCCACCATGAGCCCCGACTTGGTGGGGATATTGGGGTGAGCGTGCTTGAATTCCCGCAGCAGCGTCAGCGAATGCGCGTAATCGGCCCCGGGGCGCGCCATCTTGTAGAGCCGCGGCACGGTTTCCAGATTGTGGTTCATGACGTCGGGCAACGCCGTCGACAGGGCGTCGAGCGCGATTTCGAGGCGCCCGCGGAAATCCGGCGTGAGGATCTCGATGCGCGTGGCGGGCGAGTGGCTGCGTATGGCCGCCACGCAGGCGGCGAAATGGCCTGCGCCGCCATCGCGCAGATCGTCTCGGTCGACGCTCGTGATGACGACGTAGCGGAGCCGCATGGCCTGCAACGTCTTCGCCAGATTCAGCGGTTCGTCCGGATCGGGCGGCTGCGGACGCCCGTGCCCCACGTCGCAAAACGGACAGCGGCGGGTGCAAAGGTCCCCCAGGATCATGAAGGTGGCCGTGCCGTGGCGGAAGCATTCGCCGAGATTGGGGCAGGAGGCCTCTTCGCAGACGGTGTGAAGGCGATGGGCGCGCAGGATGGCCTTGAGCTGGGCCACCTCCGGGCTGCCGGGAAACTGCGCGCGGATCCAGGCGGGCTTTCTCAAGGGGGGCTGCGGCATCACCTTGATCGGGATGCGGGCCGTCTTCGCTTCGCCTTTCTCGGCGTTCGGGTTGGTGCTCATCGTACCCTCTCGGTTGGGCAGTCGCCGCATCGTGCTTCGCGGGCAGTCGGCGCAGGTCTGAGAGTATAGCCCAACTCGCGGGCCAAGGCCCCCGCCAGTTCGCCCGCGAGCGTGTGCGTATCCTGCGGGATCCCCAGGTCGCGCGTCTGGGTCACGCGAAGGCCGGCATAGCCGCAGGGGTTGATCGATGCGAAGGGCGCGAGATCCATGTCGACGTTGAGCGCGAGGCCGTGGTAGCAGGCGCCCTGCTTCACCCGAAGCCCCAGGGCGGCGATCTTGGCGCCTTCCACATACACGCCCGGCGCGTGCGCGCGCAGGTGCCCGGTCACGCCGCGCGCCGCGAGGAGGCTCAGCACCGCGCGTTCCATCGCGCTCACCAGGGCGCGCACGCCTAGGTTCAGGCGCCGTAAGTCAAGCAGGCTGTATGCGACGACCTGGCCGGGGCCGTGGTAGGTCACCTGTCCGCCGCGGTCGACGGTGATCACGGGGATGGCGCCCGGGCTCAGCAGGTGCTCGGGCTTGCCGTTGAGGCCGAGCGTAAAGACCGGCGGATGCTCCAGCAGCCACAGTTCGTCTTCCGTCGTGGACGTGCGCGCGGCGGTGAATGCCCGCATCGCCGCATAGGTTGCCGCGTACTCGGCCATCCCCAGCCGCCTGACCCGCAGGCTGCGGGTGGGCGCGCTCAAAGAACCACCTTGACGCCCGGGTGGGCGGTCAATTCGCGGTATAGCCCGTCGAGCTGGTCGCGGGAGGTCGCGTGGATGGTGCAGGTGAGGCTCAGGTAACGGCGCTGCGCCGAGGCGCGCATTTCCATCGTGCCGGGATCGAAGTCCGGGGCGTGCCGGATCACCACGCGCGCAACCGACTGCGCGAAGTCCTCGCTGCAGGTTCCCATGATCTTGATGGGGAACCAGGTCGGAAACGATAACAGGTCGGCCATGGCTAGCTCGCCTTGGGGGCCCGCATGACGAGGTTCTTGTAGGCCTGATAATGGGCGTTCATGCGCGCGAACATGGGCCCTGGCCGCCCCGCGCCCACGGGTTGCCCGTCAAGCCGCGTGATCGGCAGCACTTCCCGCGTCGACGAGGTGAGCCACAACTCCTCGGCGGTGCGCACTTCGAATTCCGAGATTTCCCGGATTTCGCAAGGGATCTCGTTTTCCCGCGCGAGCTCCAGCACGACGTCGTAGGTGATGCCGGGCAACATCAGGTGGCCCTTGGGCGGGGCGACGATGGCCCCCGCGCGCACCAGGAAGATGTTGCTGGCCGCGCCTTCGGTGAGAAAGCCCTCGCGCAGCAGCACGGTCTCGACGGCGCCCGCATCCACCGCAAGCTGGCGCAGCAGCACGTTGGGCAGGAGGGAGGTGGCCTTGAGGTCGCAGCGCGCCCAGCGGTTGTCGACCGCCGTCACGGCGGCGACGCCGGTGCGCTTGAGCGCCTCGCCCGGCGGTACGAGCTCGTTCGTCATCATGAAGACGGTGGGCGGGATTCCGGGAGGAAAGGCGTGATCGCGCTTGGCGACCCCCCGGGTGAGCTGCAGATACACCGATTGGTCCGACCACGGATTGGCGTCGATGAGACGATGGATCAGATCGTGCCACTGCCCGGCCGCATAGGGATTGGCGAGACGGGCGCCATCGAGGCTGTGCTGCAGCCGCTTCAGGTGTTCGTCGAGCCGGAAGGGATGACGGGAGTATACGGGGATCACCTCGTAGACGCCGTCGCCGAAGATGAACCCCCGATCCAGAACGCTGACGCAAGCCTCTTCGATCGGCTTGAACTCGCCGTTGAGGTAGCAGGTCATCCGTGCGCCTTGACGAAAAGCTTCATTCTATCCCAGGTCCGCCCGAAGAAATTGGCAAGACCGACCGGCTTGAGCGCGACCACCGGGTAGCTGCCCAGCGCCTTGCCCTTGAGCGTCAAGGTCAGCGTGCCGACGCGGGTTCCTGGGGCGATCGGGGCGACCAGCGGCTGGCGGCTGGTGAGGGACGCCTTCAGGTCGTGCGCCTCGCCCTTGGGCAGGGACAGAACGACGTCTTCGGCAAGTCCCGCGGGAACCGTACTCTGGGTCCCCTTCCAGACGGACAGCTGGGCCACAGCTTGGCCCTTGCGGTAGGCGAGGACGTTGTCGAAGGCGCGGAATCCATAGTTGAGAAGGTTCTCGCTATCGATCATGGACCCCATGTCGGTGGGGTCCCCGAGCACCACCGAGATGAGTCGGCGGCCGCCTCGCTTGGCCGAGGCGACCAGGCAGTAGCCGGCCTCGGCGGTGTGGCCGGTCTTGAGGCCATCGACCGTGGGATCCATGAACAACAAGTGGTTGAAGTTCGGCTGGCGGATGTTGTCGTACTCGAACCACTTGTGGCCGAACAAATGGTAGTACTGCGGGAAGTCGCCGATGATGGCCCGTGCGAGCGTGGCGAGGTCGCGCGCCGTGGTGTAGTGATCGGGTTCCGGCAGGCCGGTGGCGTCCGCGTAATGGGTATTCTTCATGCCCAACTGCGCCGCTTCCTCGTTCATCATTTGAACGAACGCCGCCTCCGTGCCGCCGATGTCTTGCGCGAGGGTGGTCGCGGCGTCGTTGCCGGAAGGCACGAGCATGCCGAGAAGCAGGTCGTGCACGCTCACCTGCGTGTTGGGGCTCAGGAACATCCGCGAGCCGCCGGTCTTCCAGGCGGTGACGGACACCGGCATCATTTGCGTGAGGCTCAAGCGGTGTTGCGAAAGCTCGCTCAGGGTGATGAAGGCGGTCATCAGCTTGGTGAGCGAGGCCGGGGCGGCGTGCATGTCGGGGTTGTATTGGGCGAGAATCTGGCCGCTGTCGTAGTCCTCCAGGATGTACGCCGTGGCATTGAGCTGCGGCGCCGGGATCACCGGAACCGCGGGCAGCGGGACGACGGGAAGCGGCGGCGGCGCGGCCATCGCGTCGGCCGTTGCGAACAAGGAAACGAACAATAGGGCAGGCAGTGTCTTCATGTGAGGAAATCAACGACGCACGGGGTTAAGGAAACACACGGGTTAGGGAAACAAAAACTAGACCATTATAGCGTGATAAAGTTGCACCGGCCGGCGCGCGCTAGCGCGCGATGACGAGAGGGCTTTCCTGCAGCAGGCTTTGCACCTTGGCGGCGATGCGGCTGGCTTCGCGGCGGTCCTTGAACGGGCCGAGATTCACCCGGAAGAACCGTCGGCCGGGCGCGATCGCCAAGTGCCCGGGCAGTTCACCCAGGGCGAGACTCGCCTTGTCCCGGAAGTTGCGCGCGTCTTGGCGCGCGCTGAACGCGCCGAGCTGAAGATAGACGGCGCGCCCAGCGGCCGCCACGATGTCCCCCTGGAGGGCAGGCGGCCCGGGGTCCGGCGTGGCGCCCGGCAAGGCCTTGGGTGCGGCGGCAAGCCACGTGCCGCTCTCTTCGCCGGGCAGGATGGACCGGACTTCGACCAGACCGCTGCCGGGGCCGATGAGTCCGAGCTTGTACGCCGCCGTATAGGACAAGTCGATGAGCCGGTTGTCCATGAAGGGGCCCCGGTCGGTGATGCGCACGATGACCGAGCGGTGGTTGGCGAGATTCGTCACGCGCGCAAAGCTGGGTATGGGCAGCGTACGGTGGGCTGCGGTCATGGCATACATGTCGTAGGGCTCGCCGCACGACATGCGCACGCCCTGGAATTTTCGCCCATACCAGGAGGCCACGCCGACGGCGTCGTAAGGCGCGAGATGGGTCATCGGCACGTACGTCCGGCCGAACACGGTATAGGGCCGGTTGGCCGCCGCGTCCAGCGGCTCCAGCCGCGGGACGGGGTTGGGAATCGCGGCGAGATCGGACGGAGGGTGGGCGCCCGGCCCGTCGTTCTCGTAGTACCCGCCCCCGCCCGCAGGCAGCGAGGCGGACCCCGTGACGACAGGCGCGGCGAAACGGGGGCTCGCGCAGCCCGCCAGGGTGCCCAGGACCGCGAGCGCCACGAGCCCGCGCGCGCAGGTCTGGCGGTGCCGGCTGCCAGGCCATGACGGGAGCAATGCGGGAATCCCCACGGGTCTTTTATCCTTTGACGAGCTTCTTGTGGGTCTCAATGCTCATCAAAATACCAAATCCGAGCAGAATTGTCAGCATCGCGGTGCCGCCGTAGCTCACCAGCGGCAGGGGAACCCCCACCACCGGCAGGATGCCGCTCACCATCCCCATGTTGACGAAGGCATAGGTGAAGAAGGTGAGGGTGATCCCGCCTGCCAACAGGCGCGTGGCGAGGCTGCGCGCGTCGGCTGCAATGACCAGTCCACGCGCGGTGATCAGGAGAAACAGCGCGAGCAGTACGATGTTGCCGATCAGGCCGAATTCCTCCGCGAACACTGCAAAAATGAAGTCGGTGGTGCTTTCCGGCAGGAAGCCGAGATGGGACTGGCTGGCGTGCAGCCACCCCTTGCCGAAGATGCCGCCCGAGCCCACCGCGATGGTCGACTGGATGGTGTGGTACCCGGTGCCCAAGGGGTCCAGGGACGGGTTGATGAGAGTCAGGATGCGTTGGCGCTGGTAGGTGTGCAAGTGCGACCAGAGCAGGGGCATGGCGGCGACCGTCGCGGCGAGCGCGCCGAGCAGGATCCGTGAGCTGATGCCGGCGAGGAAGACCACATAGAATCCCGAGGCGAAAATGAGCAGGGCCGTGCCGAGGTCCGGCTCCTTGGCGATCAGGCCGACCGGGATCAGCAGAAGCACCAGGGCCAGGACGAAATGGCGCAGCTTCAGGCGGGCCGAGTGGCGCTCGAAATACCACGCCAGGACGAGCGGCAGCGCGATCTTCATCAGTTCGGAGGGCTGCAGGCGCACGAATCCGAAGTGCAGCCAGCGGCGCGCGCCATGGCTGACCTGGCCGACGCCGGCGACGGCGATGAGCAGGACGACGCCGAGGATATAGAGGGGAACGGCGATGCGCAGCAGATGTTCCGGGCGAACGTTCGCGACCGCCCACATCGCCGTCAGGGCGATGCCGATGTTGACGGCCTGCGCCAGGACCTTGGCGGGGTCTTGCTCCGAGGCGCTATACAGCACGAACAGGCCGATCACCATGACGGCCACCAGCAAGGTGAGCAGGAAGCCATCCAGTGGGCGGGCGAGACGCAGGAGCATGCGCTTAACCATGAGGGCTTTCCTTGACGGTTGCCGGCGGTGGGGGCGGCACTTTGCCGAGCAGGTAGTAATCGAAGATCTTCCGTACGATGGGGGCGGCCACATCGCCGCCCTCGCCGGCATTTTGTACCACCGCGGCGGCGGCGATCTTGGGATCGTCGGCCGGCGCATAGGCGATGTAGACGCCGTTGTCGCGCAGCCGGGCGTTGAGCTTGGCGGCGTTGTAGTTCTGCCCCTGCCCGATGTCGATGAGCTGCGCGGTGCCGGTCTTGCCGGCCACCGGGTAGGGGCAGCCGTGCCAGGCGATCGGCGCGGTGCCGCCGGGCAGATTGACGTGGATCATCGCGTCGCGGATCAGGGCCTCGAAGGCCGGATCGAAGTGCTCATCCCTCGTGACGATCGGGACGACGGCTCTTATCCGGTCGGTCTTGCCGTTTTGGATGGCCTGCACCAGATGGGGCCGGTACGCGGTGCCGTTGTCGGCCAGCATGGCCACCGCATAGGCGAGCTGCATGGGCGTCACCAGCGTATAGCCCTGCCCGATGCCGGTGATGACGGTCTCTCCGGGATACCAGGGCTGATGGAAGCGCTTCCACTTCCATGCGGGCGAGGCCAGCAGCCCCGGCAGTTCCCCTTCGATGTCGATCCCGGTGCGGGAGCCGAAGCCGAACTTGGAGACGAAGTCGTGGATGTTTTGGATGCCCATCATGTGGGCCAGGGTGTAGAAGAAGGTGTCGCAGGAGACGATGATGGCCTTGTGCACGTCCACGATCCCGTGGCCCCCTTTCTTCCAGTCGCGATAGCGGTGGGACTGGCCGGGCAGCTGAAAGTAGCCGGGATCGTGAATCTGGAACTGGGGCGTGATCACATGGAGTTCCAAGCCCGCCATGGCCATGAACGGCTTGAACGTGGAGCCCGGCGGAAAGAGACCTTGGATGACCCGATCCTCGAGCGGATGGTCGGGCGAATCGTTGAGCGCGTTCCAGTCTGCGGTGTCGATCCCGTCGACGAACAGGTTCGGGTTGTAGCCGGGGCGGCTGACGAAGGCCAGGATCCCGCCGGTGTGCGGGTCGATGGCCACCAAGGCGCCGCGGTTGTTGCCGAAGGCCTGGTCCGCGATCTCCTGCATGCGCGCGTCCAGCCCGAGGTACAGATTGTCGCCCGAAACCGGCGGGGTGCGGCTCAACGTCCTGACCGGACGCCCCAGGGCATTGGTCTCGACTTCCTCGTAGCCGGTCTGGCCGTGGAGTTGCGTCTCGTAGCTTTGCTCGATGCCCGTCTTGCCGATGTACTGGGTGCCTTGGTAGTTCGACGTCTCGCCTTGGGCGGCGATCCGCTTGAGGTCGCTGTCGTTGATGCGCCCCACGTAGCCCACCGCGTGAACGGCGAGGTCGCCGAGCGGATAGTCGCGGAACATCCGCGCCTTGATCTGGACACCCGGGAAACGGTAGAGATTCACGGCGAGGCGGGCGACCTCGACCTCGTTCAAATGCGTGCGGATCGGGATGCTTTGGAAGGCATGGCTCTCGTCGCGCAGCTTGTCGAACAGGGCGCGATCGCGCGGCGAGATTTCGACGATCCGCCCGAGGGCCGCGATCGTGGCGCTCAGGTTGTGAACCTTGGCGGGCGTGATTTCCAGGGTATAGGCCGAATAGTTGCGGGCCAGCACCACGCCGTTGCGGTCGAGAATGAGGCCGCGGTTCGGCACGATGGGCACGATGGTGATGCGGTTGTTCTCGGCCATCGTGCTGTAATGCGCGTGCTCGGTGATCTGGACGTAGAAGAAACGCCCGGCCAGCAGGAGCGACAGGAGCAGGATGAAGCCGGCGCCGAAGGCGAGTCTTCCTCGGAATCGGGCGATCTCGCGCTGCGGGTCTTTAAGTTCGGAGCGTGGACTCATGGCACGCGTTACGCGGTTTCGGCATTCGATCGGGCACGCTGAACGGACAGCAGGATTTCCGACAGGACAGGCCACAGCAGGGCGCTGGTCGCCGCACTCGCGAAATAGCCCCAGCCAGCGAAGAAGGCGTGCCGGGCGGTGGCCTGCACGCCCAGCAGCAGCGCGTCGAGGAGGCCCATGAGCACGAGGATGTGCACGGCCTGCCCGAGCAGCGAGAACCTGAGAATGCGGCGGCGCCAGGACATGGCGGCGAAGATGACCAGCGCGTAGACGAGCGCATGTGCGCCGAACAGGCTCCCCGTCGCGGCGTCCAGGACGAGGCCGGTCAGCCAGCCGATGCCGATGCCGACCTTGCGCGGCTGGTGGATCGACCAATAAAGCAGGCACAGCGCCACGAAATCGGGCCGGGCCAGGCGGACCGCGCCGAACCAGGGCAGCAGATTGAGCACGACGGCCACGATCAGCGTGAAGGCGACGAAGCGGCCGCTGACGGGCTTCAGGAGTTCGGCGGAGGAATGCGCGGACACTAGCGGTGGCCTGTTCCTAAAAACTTACGCATATCTGCGCATAGGATTTATCCGCACTTGGTTGACGCGCTTGCGCACCCAACTCAAGCCCCTTGACGCTCAGTTGCGCCGGAGAACGCGCCAATAGGATTCGACGCACTTCCTTGTAGGGAGTGAAGCGAGAAATCTCGCTGTCGTCTAGTCGCGCCAACACGTTCAGGGCAGCGTTGTGGTCGGCTTGGAGAACGTCCCCGTTG
>JAJYKK010000060.1 GCA_021788645.1 Pseudomonadota bacterium | reverse complement strand
AAAATACGACTTCAGCGCAACGACGTCTGAATAGCGTTCACGTTCCTCCGGAACGACTGTTCATCATCACACGGAACGGGCGTTCACGATCGCCCGGAATGACCGTTCACGATCACCGAAATACGCAGACGCAAGAAGGCGCAGGCAAAATACGCCCAGGACGCAACACCCGTCCCTCCTCTCCAGCGTTTGGAGGCGATCGGGGTGATGCGGTTGGCCAGCGGCCCGATGTGCTCGAAGAAACCGAAGGCTGCGCTGCCACTTTGGTTCCCCCACCATGAAGCCGACTAGGACGCCCTGAACAAGCCATCATTCAGGGCCTCGAATTCAACGATTTCCTGCCGAGTTGCTTTTTTCCGCCAAGGTTGGCTGCAAACAGTCTGATTTCCCACCCTGGTGTTGATATGTGAGCGTGCCAGGCTGGAAGCTGCATGCGCTTGGCGCTGTCCTGACCGGGCACTGGTCCGCATGGCTGGGCACGTCCCCGGACGTCTGGCTGGGGAATACAGACCCAGTGGGACTTGTGGCAGGCGGAGCAACAACGAAGGCCGAATATCAAGCCGCTGAACAGAATGGCAGCCTGACCGAGTACGCGACGGCCACGCTTCGCGGGCCGAAAACCGGGAACCTTTCGCCCAGACGCCGTGGCCCTCGATTTGAAAGGCGCCTCGGAGACAGACCACGCCGCTCCCTGTCAGTCAGGGTTAACATAACGACAACGCTGGGCCCGAAGGTACCATCACCCAGCCCAACGTGACAGCGTCAGAACCGACCGAATCGTAAAGTTACCCGGAGACCCGGATGGTTGTCGCTGAGCTGTAATTGCGCATGGTGCAATGCCGCGATGGCCGCCACCAAGCTCAACCCAAGACCGCTACCCGGCGTGGTTCGGCTCGTCTCCAAGCGGTAAAACCGCTGGGTCACTTTTCCTCTCACTTCCTCGGGTATGCCAGGCCCGTTGTCGGCGACGGTCAAGGCCACGCCATCGTCGAGGACCTCCAGGGCGACATCGATACGGCTCGTGGGCTGTGTGTGCCGCAGTGCGTTTTCCACGAGGTTGGCGAGCGCCTGGACCAGCAGTTCGCGATCTCCCTGCACGTGTATATCCGGGGGAATCGACACCTGTAGGTGATGCCCGCTTTCTTCGGCCACCGGTGCGTAGGCATCCATTACCGTTTCCATGGTCTCGGACAGGTTGACGTTTGCGAAGCGGGCACGACGGCTGCCGGATTCGATCTGCGCGATGCGCAGAAGGGCAGCAAATGTTTCCAAAATCTGGTCTGTTTGCCCGATGGCATGGTCAACGGCGGCCCGATATTGGGCCACAGTCGTCGCCTCCCGACGAGTCCTTTCCAGGGCCTGGCGCAGCCGTCCCAAGGGCGTACGCAAGTCGTGGGCGATGTCGTTGCTGACCTGACGCATGCCTTCCATCAGTTGCTGAATGCGCGTCAGCATTTCGTTCAAATGGGTGGCCAGCACATCGAATTCGTCATTGCTGCCGCGCTGGGGTATCCGGCGGTTCAGGTCGCCCTGGATGATCGCCCCCGCCACCCGGTTGATCGCCTCGACCCGTCTTAGCGCAGCCGCGCCCATGAGGGCGCCGCCCGCGGCGGCCAGCAGGAGGGTTGTCCCGAGACCCCAGAGCAACGCATAGGTCCACAGCTCACGCATTTCAGTGAGTTGCCCTGCATCCTGACCGACGAAGAGGAACGCACCGCCTTCCAGCCGCCACCCCTCGCCGAGGACGGTACGGCTTTCCCCAGGTTCATGTTCACTGGACGCGGCGACATTTTCCGGAAGTTGAATTTGCCGCCAACCGCTGCGGGTGATCATCGGCGGGAGGTTGCCAGCGAGCCGCCTCCCATGTCTGTCGAGCAGCAAATACCATCCAGCGCGCCCGTGGTCGCCCTTTACCCGTTCCCCGATCGCCTGCCGAAGGGCGGGTAAGCCACTCTCGTCGAAAACGGCGGCCAAGATTTGCATGTCTGCGCGCGTGACGGCGCGCAGTTGTCGTTCCATGTCGCCAGCGGTCTGCCAGTACATGATGCCGAACAGCACCATCGCGGAAAGGGCGAACAGCGCGGCGTACCCCAGTCCGAGTCGGAACGCCGTGCTGCGGAACAGGCTAGGCAGGCGCACGGAGGCAGTACCCGGCGCCGCGCACCGTATGAATCAGTGGCATGTCGAAATCGCGGTCGATCTTGTTGCGCAGGCGACTGATATGCGTCTCAACAACGCTGGTTTTCGGGTCGAAGTGGAAATCCCATACGGTTTCCAACAGCATGGTCCGAGTGACCACTTCACCGGCGTGACGCATCAGGTATTCCAGTAACCGGAATTCCCGGGGCTGCAAGTCGATCGGTTTTCCTCGCCGGGTGACACGCCGGGTGACCAGATTCATTTCCAGATCGGCGACCTGCAAGGCGGTGATTTCTTGTTGAACAGGGGGACGCCGTCCCAAGGCTTGCACCCGGGCAGCCAGCTCGGCAAACGCGAATGGTTTGACCAAATAATCGTCGCCTCCGGCTTCGAGACCTTCGACCCGATCGTCAATGCCCCCAAGCGTGGTCAGGAAAAGCACCGGGGTTTGTACGTCCGCGCCGCGTAGCGTCTTGACCAACGCCAGACCGTCCAAGACGGGCAACATCCGGTCCACGATCAGCAGGTCGTAGGCGCTGTCCGTGGCAAGGAATAGGCCGTCTCGACCATTGCCCGCCACGTCGACGCCATGACCCAACTCGCGTAGGCCTTGGGCGACATAGTCAGCGGTCTCGACATCGTCTTCCACGACAAGCACTTTCATGAAATTTCCCCCCGGGGTGCCGTTACGTAGCCACTTGGGGTTTTGTCGTATCGGATCGAGCCGCCCGGCCCGATCCGATGATGATGTATTAGTCTTCGCCGCCCCCCTGCTCGGAGGCGGCTTCGCCGTGGTGCTCGTGCTCAGTTTGGGTCTGCTGCGCTTCGTGCTCGGACCGCACTTCGTCCGCCTCGGCCTGGGTGCTCTCCCGACTGTTTTCTAGCACTTTCCCGGTGACCGCATCGATCCCGACCTCGCGCAGGCCCTTGCGGGTCTGGATGTCAAACGAGAAGCGCAGCCCGGAACCACCATGTTCCTTCTCCAGTTCGGCGCTCTTGATCGACCCGGGGGCTTCCCGCAACGCTTGTGCCCTTGCTTGTTCCATGGTGACTTTGGCATCCTTGGCCAGATAGGCGCCGGGGTAGGCAAGCGCCGCGCCGGCGCCAAGGCTTAGAATAGCAGCTCCAACGAGAGCAATTATCGGCTTATTCGACTTCATGGCAATGTCCTCTTTACTGAAAAGTTCGGTCGTCTCCAGGTTTTCCTGGCAGGTCCACACCAGCGGAACCCTGGTGCCCAATATGGCAGGCATGGCTTTTCGTGCTGCTTGCCAACACCTTACGGATCGGTAAAGTTTTCTGGGAAGGGCTGTGAACGGGTGTTTCGGGCGTCGGCGGTCACTTGTTATGTGCCATGTAGGTGCCCGAGGAAATCCGCTTCGAGGACAGAACGGGGACAGCGCGGGGACAAAACAGGCTCGGAGTCGGGTCTTTTCCGGATGGGCGTATCTTTGGGTAGACTGGGGAGTGGCGGTTTGTGTTGGCTTTTTGGCGCGCCCGAGGCGATGAATCCAGGCAATGGGTTGAGACGATAGCACTGACCATGCGGTGCTGAGAGCGCGGCCCGCCCGAAAACAGGCGCTTTGACCTTAGGGAAGCCCTGAACAAGCCCTCATTCAGGGCCTCGAATTCAACGATTTCCTGCCGTGTTGGTTTTTTCCGCCAAGGTTGGCTGGAAACAGTCTGATTTCCCACCCAATCACCCGTTTCCTGGACGATTTCCCATTTTCCGGGCGGACTATGCCCCCGATGCCAACAACGCTCGCCTGGCCTGAAACAGATTTCCCAGCGCAAACAGTGTGAAGAGTTGGGCTGTATTCTTGGCCAGCCCACGATAGCGGACCTTGGTGTAACCAAACTGCCGTTTCAAGATGCGGAACGGGTGTTCCCCCATCGCCCGCACCTGGGCAATCGCATGGTTGAGCCCTTGCGCCCAGGCATTCAGGCCCCTTCCCGGCTTGCCCTTGAGGGCAACCCAGTCTTCGATCAGGCGTTCTTGTAGGTGTTCATGCACCCGGGGGTAATCGTAGCCCCGGTCGGCGCTGACACGCCCGTCTTCACCATGCGGCAGTTTGCTGAATTGCGACATGTCGGAGCTCTTGGCCGTGGTCCCGATCAAGTGTATGAACCAGACCGCTCTGATCATCCACTCCAATATGGGCTTTCATGCCGAAGTACCACTGGTTACCCTTCTTCGTCTGCGTCATCTCGGGATCGCGTTTGCCTTCCCGGTTCTTGGTCGAGGGTGGGGCGGCAATCAGGGTGGCGTGTACCGTCGTGCCTTCGCGCAACAGCAAACCTTGCTCCGTCAGCATGGCGTTCACCTCGGCAAAGAGCACGCTTGAGAATCCATGCCGTGCCAGCAGGTGCCGGAAGCAGGATCGGGGTTTCATCGGGCATCGTGTCGCTGCCGGCATCCAGGCCGGCAAAGTGCCGCAATAGCGGCACTTCATGCAGCGCTTCCAATACGGCCTTCTGGAGCCGGTTGCAAAGGCGCCGCTTCAGGAAGTCTCAGCCGCCCCACGCTGGATCGGCTCCTCAAGCCCATCCGGGTGGGAATGCCCAGTGGCCTGCCGGGCACCTTGCTCAAGAATCCAATCCCCATTCGCGCCGGCCACTGGGACATCTCACAGCCCGGCGTTGTTGAGGCGGATACGGGTGGCCCATCGGGGCAACTCACTCGCCGGAGACTCTTTCGCCGGATCGGTTATCGGCCGGAGCATGCCGACGAAGCCGCCCGTCTTCAAACCGGGAAAACCACACCCGGAGGCGATGCACGAGAAGAATTACGGGGGGGATATAAACACACTGATTCGATTGATCGAAGAAGGCAAGCTGTGATCCATCAAACACAGCCTAATCCGGATACCCAAAAAATCCCTCCGGGCTTGGGGAGCGCGGAGGGATTCTCGACAGCCGGGCTTCGCCCTACTGGATGGTCAGCCTCTTGCCAACCGCCGCTTCCTTCTTGGGCAGGGTGAGCTCGAGCACGCCGTCCACGCATTTCGCCTGGGCGGCGGCTTCGTCAATATCCTGCGGCAAGACGAAGCTGCGCTGGGTCTTGCCATAGTAGCGCTCGCGGCGCAACACCTTCTCGCCGCCCTTCTCCTCGCTTTCGCGTTTGGCCGTCGCCGAAATGGTCACCTGGCTGCCCTCGATGTTGACCTCGATATCGTCCTTCCTGACCCCGGGGACCTCGGCGGCCACAAGATAAGCCTTTTCGTTCTCGGTCACGTCGATCTTCATGCTGGGTGCCGCCGCCACTTCCTTCTCAATCCGTGCGGGGCGCACGAAAAAGCCCTTGGTCAAGTCGTCGAAGAGATCGTCCAGGCCGAAGGGACCGACCCGCGTCATCATATTCGCCATGATAGCGTCTCCTTAAGGATGCCTGCTGTTTGCGGAAACCCCATGCAAGCCCGCGGCCGTGCCGCGCAGCGCGCGTATCCGGCCGAGTCAAGCCTAGTTTTTATATATGGGGATCGCGCCCGCTTTTCAAGGGCATAGGCCCGCAAGCCGTGTCCAGGGAAGGAGACCGGGGGGGCTCAGCGCATCATGCCCACCAGGGCGCTTCGGGGCCGCACCTGCGCGGTCACCTGGATCCGCTCCGCGCGATGCCCCACCCGGACCGTGAGCACGATGGGCACTTGGCGCCCGACCTTGAGGGGCGCCTTGAGAGCCATCAGCATGAGGTGGTAGCCCCCGGGCCCGAGCACCACGGGAACGCCTGCGGGCAGCGCGAGACTTCGGATGCGGCGCATCTCCATCACCCCCTGCACCATCGCCATCTTGTGAATCTGCGTCCTGCCCGCAGCCTCGCTTTGCGCGCCGACCAGCACCGCCGCCACCGGGCTCGTGATGGTCATGTAGGCGCCGCCGACCGTCTGCCCGGGCACCGTCGCAGCCGCCCAGACGTTCTCCACCTTGATGCCCGCCGCCTGCGCGCCGCAGGCCATCGCCATCAATCCGGCGACGACCCACCCCTTCGCCCATGGGTTCATCATGACTGTCTCATCTCTATCATAGGGTTGCGCCCGAAACGGCGGGCTTCGAAGGGACGCGCAATTCCCGCCCCGCGCGCCTGCTCAAGCTCCTCCAACCGCATTGGTCTCCCGATGCAAGGCCCGCCGCTTGGCACCCCGAAAAAACCGAAGCCCCCCGAGCGTCACGTCGCTCGGCACGCACGGCGGCCAGGATGGCGGCTCGTCCAGGGCAATACCGTTCGGTTGAGGGAATCTGCCCATTCGCCAGCGCGCCCGGCTGATCCGGCGAGCGCGGCCATCTTCGGGCGCCTTGGCCAAACGGAGGGGGCCGCCGCAAGTCAGCGTCAAAGGACGTACCGGGCCAAATCCTCGCTGCTTGCGAGCCCCTCCAGCTTCTCGTTGACGTAGGCCTCGTCCACCATCACCCGCTCGCGGGCATGGGAGCCCGCATCGAAGGAAATCTCCTCGAGCAGGCGTTCCATCACGGTGTACAGGCGGCGGGCGCCGATGTTCTCGGTCCTCTCGTTCACGTCGAAGGCGATCTCGGCCATGCGGCGAATGCCCGCCGTCGTGAACTCGAGCCCAACGTCCTCGGTTTTCAGCAGTGCCTCGTATTGGCGCGTCAGGCACGCATCGGTCCCGGTCAGAATCTGTTCGAAGTCCGCCACGCTCAATGAATCGAGCTCGACGCGAATGGGAAAGCGTCCCTGCAGTTCCGGGATCAGGTCCGAGGGCTTGGCGAGCTGGAAGGCGCCGCTGCCGATGAACAGGATATGATCCGTCTTGATCATGCCATACTTCGTCGACACGGTCGTCCCCTCCACGAGCGGCAACAAGTCGCGCTGCACCCCCTCGCGCGACACCTGCGCGCCGTTGCCTTCCGAACGGCTCGTGATCTTGTCCATTTCGTCCAGGAAGACGATGCCGCTTTGCTCCACCTCGTTGACGGCACGAAGCTTAAGCTCATCCTCGTTGATCATCTTCATCGATTCCTCTTCGACGAGAAGCTTCATGGCCTCGCGAATCTTGACCTTGCGCGCCTTCCTGCGGGCATTGCCCATGTTCTGGAACATGCTCTGGATCTGCGAGGTCAAGTCCTCCATGCCAGGCGGCGCAAAGATTTCCATGTGGGCCTGCGTCGCGGCCACCTCGATCTCAATCTCCTTGTCGTCGAGCTGGCCTTCGCGCAGCATCTTGCGAAACTTTTGCCGCGTCACGCTCTCGGCGGGCGGAGGTTCCCCTTCCTTGCTCAAATGCTCGTAGGTCGCATCCCGAGCCGGTGGCAGCAACGCGTCGAGCACACGCTCCTCGGCAATTTCCTCGGCACGAAACTGGACCTTCTTGGCCTCCTGCTCGCGGATCTGCTTGATCGCCATCTCCACCAGATCCCGAACGATGGAGTCGACGTCCCGCCCGACGTAACCCACTTCGGTGAACTTGGTGGCCTCGACCTTGATGAAGGGCGCATTGGCGAGCTTCGCCAGCCGGCGCGCAATTTCGGTCTTTCCCACGCCGGTCGGACCAATCATCAGGATGTTCTTGGGCGTGATTTCCTGCCGCAGGGGTTCGGGCACATGCGCTCGGCGCCAGCGGTTCCTGAGGGCGATGGCGACGGAGCGCTTGGCCTGGTGCTGCCCGACAATATGCTTATCCAGCTCGTGGACAATCTCCTGGGGAGTCATTTCATCTGCCATGACGTCATTCCTGCGAGGGCCCGCGTCGCCAAGACGCATGCATGTGCGGCCGGCCCCGGCAGGGCCACCGGCCGCTTATTCCAGCACCTCGACAATATGGTTCTGGTTCGTATAAATGCACAGATCCGCCGCGACGGTGAGCGCCTCCTTGACGATCTCGCCCGCCGACAACTCGGTGTGCTGGAGAAGCGCACGCGCGGCGCTTTGCGCATAGGGCCCGCCGCTGCCGATCGCGACCAGCCCCTGCTCCGGTTCGAGGACATCGCCATTGCCGGTGATGATGAGCGAAAATTCGCGGTCGGCCACCGCGAGCATCGCCTCCAGGCGCCTGAGCATCCGGTCCGTGCGCCAGTCCTTGGCCAGTTCGACCGCCGAACGCAGCAGATGCCCCTGATGCTTCTCGAGCTTCGCCTCGAACCGTTCGAACAAGGTGAAGGCGTCGGCCGTCCCCCCCGCGAAGCCCGCCAGGATTCTGTCATGAAAAAGGCGCCGCACCTTGCGGGCAGAAGCCTTCACCACCACATTGCCCAAGGTGACCTGACCGTCGCCGCCCAAGGCGACTTGGGACCCGCGCCGCACCGACAGGATGGTGGTGCCGTGAAACTGTTCCATCGCTCTCCCAATCCGAAAAAGACGCCCGTACCTCCCCGGTCACCCAGGATCCGACAGGGCTCCCGGACGTCGGGCACGCAAGGCACTGGTGATGATGGGGCTACCGACGAACTTATGCAAGAGAATCGGCGCAGAAAAACGAGGGATGCGGACGCACGGCACAGCCGTCCGGACATGCAAGGACACGCGCGCACCCGGTCGGGCAGGATCAGCCCAGCGGATGGTGCTTGCCGACGCTCACCCGGTTCGCCTGCGGGCCTTCTCCGCCCATTTCTTCGATGAACACGACCTCCGTGCCTTCTTTAAGCTCCGCGAAGTCCGGCCGAACGACATTGTAGCGATGGAAGTACAGCTCGTGTCCATCGTCCGCCGCGATGAAGCCATAGCCCTCTTCCTGGAAGAGCCGAGCGATGCGCCCATGCAACTCCGGCTCATGCAGCTTGGTGTCGCCTCGCTGGCGGCGGGCATAGTCCTCCAGCTTGCGCTTGGCGGCATCGAAGCCGTCGCGAAGCGCCACATAGATGTCTTCGGCGCGGTCGCGATTGATCACGAATTCGCCGCCGGGCACCGTCACGTCGATGCGCACGTTGTACAGTTTCCCCTGGTGCTGGTGCTTCTGAATCATCCCGACGACCACCCGGCAACCCATGATGCGGTCATAGAAGAGCTCAAGCTTCTCCGCCTTCTCCCGAATATGCGCTTCGATGGCCTCGGACGGGCCAATGTCCTTGAAGGTGATTTGCAGGGGTATCTGCATGATGGCGCTCCCTACGACTCCGCGATGCAGCAGGGTTCAGTCGGTGAACCTGTCCGGCGCACTCGTCGTGCGAAACGAGCCCCCAGGCATGGAAACTTGCCGCCCGGATCGAAGCGCGCTCTCGAGGCAAAACAAACGCCCTATCCTAATGTTAGCAACAAACGACGCCCGCCGTCCGGGGCCGGGGCGCCTCAGGATCGCTTCTTCGCACGCGGATGCGCGGCGTCGTAGACCTTTGCGAGATGCTGGAAGTCGAGGTGGGTGTAGACTTGGGTCGTCGAGAGGCTGGCATGACCGAGCATCTCCTGCACCGCCCGCAGGTCCCCGCTCGACTGCAGGACATGGCTTGCGAAGGAGTGGCGCAGCACATGGGGGTGGGTGTTCGCCGAGATGCCCTGCGCCAGGGCCAAGGCCTTGATGCGGTATTGGATGGCGCGCGCGCGCAGGCGACGGCCGCGCTGCGTCACGAAAAGCGCCCTTTCCTCCGGGGGGGCCCAGTGGGCGCGCAAGTCCAGCCAGGTCGCCACGGCCGCGACGGCAAAACTGCCCACGGGCACCACGCGCGCCTTGTTCCCCTTGCCCAGCACCCGCACGACGCCCTCCCGCAAGTCGATGCCCTCGCAGTCCAGGCCCACAAGCTCGGACAGCCGCAGCCCCGACGAATAGAAAAGCTCGAACATCGCCCGGTCGCGCGTCTGGAGCGCGGTGTCCGGCGCGAAGGCGAGGAGCCGCGCCGCCTCGTCGGGCGACAAGGTCTCGGGCAGCGTGGTCGGCGACTTGGGGGCGCGCACGCCGACGCAGGGATTGACCTCGAAGCGATGGTCGCGCCCCAGATAACGATAAAACCCACGCCACGCGCTCAGCACCCGCGCAAGGCTTCGCCCCCCCAGCCCCCGGGCATGAAGCGTCGCGACGAAACGGCGCACCTGCTGGGGCGTGAGCGCCTTGAGATCCAGGTCCCCGAGCAGGTCCAGGAGCATGCGCACATCCCGCGCGTAAGCTTGGCACGTGAGGGCCGACAGGCGCCGCTCGGCCGCGAGGTAGGCCACGAATCCCGCGAGGCGCGCCTCGCCAGTCGCGTGCTCGTCCACAAGCCCCCTCAGGCGGCGCGCAACTCGCGTGCCAGGGCCGTGCTCACCATCTCGCCCAGGCGCGCCAGGTACAAGGTTCCCATTTCGGGATAGAAGCGCTGGATATCCTCCGAAGCGAGCAGCAGCATGCCGAAGGGCGCCAACGGTCCGTCGCGCAGAGGCACCAAGGCCACCGACCGGATGTGGGGCGCCGCATCTCCCAGCCAGGCGGCGACGGGAAGGCGCGGAAGGGGGCCGCAGTAGGGATGTGCGAGCGAGGCGGCAAAAGCCTGGACTTCTTCCGGCTCCTCGGCGAATTCCAAGGCATCGCGGTGCACGTGGACATCGCCCCAGATACGCAGGGCGACGTGCGGCACACCGAAGTCTTCACGCAAGTTGAAATAGGTGGCGTAAAGCAGCGCATCCCAGCTCCGCGCGCCCAGCAAAGACAAGCCGAGCCGGTGCATCTTGTCGCTCACGGCATCGTTTTCCTGACCGAATTGGATGAGTTCCGCAAGCTTCGCCTCGAGGAGCTTCACCTTGTCCCGCAGCGCGGCCACCTGCCGCTCCCCGATGGAGACGGTCCGTCCGCCATACGGATGCGGAACCGCCATGTCGGCCAGCAGATAGGCGTTTTTCTCGAAAAAATCCTGGTGATCGCCCAGGTAGCGGATGACGTCTTGTTCGTCCATTTGAACCTCCCCCTCTTGTTCTTCCCTCACGCTCAGAGATCGATCTCTCCCTCGAACACGCTCACTGCCGGCCCGGTCATCCGCACCGGCTCTCCCGCGCCCGCCCAGCGGATGCGCAGGCTCCCGCCGCGCGTCTCGACGCAGACCTCGGCGTCGAGAAGTCCCCGTCGGATGCCCGAGACCACCGCCGCACATGCCCCCGTCCCGCAGGCCAGCGTCTCCCCCGCGCCGCGCTCGTAGACGCGCAGCCGGATGCGGTCCCGCGCGCCCACCTCCATGAACCCCACATTGACGCGCTGGGGAAACCGCGGATGCGCCTCGATGAGGGGCCCCAGCCCCCCCACATCCGCCTGGTCGACGCTCGCCACCACCATGACCGCATGGGGATTGCCCATGGACAGCACGCCGAGCTCCACCACCCGGTCGCCGATCGTCAGGGGATAGGTCACGGCCTCGTGCTCGGCCAGAAACGGCACTTCGGCGGGCGCAAAACGCGGTCGCCCCATGTCGACGGTCACCTCAAGGTCATTTTCCAGGCGCGGAAAGATGAGCCCGGCCGCCGTCTCGACGCGGATCTCCCGGTTCCGGGTAAGTCCATGGTCATGGACGAAGCGCGCAAAACAGCGGGCGCCGTTGCCGCATTGCTCGACCTCCTGGCCGTCGGCATTGAAGATGCGATAGCGGAAATCGGCTTCGGGACGGGTGGCCCTCTCCACCAGAAGAATCTGGTCGCAGCCAATGCCGAAGTGGCGATCGGCCAGGAAGCGCAACTGCGCCGGCGTGAAGGCGAGCGACTGGGAGATGCCGTCGAACACGACAAAGTCGTTGCCGAGCCCGTGCATCTTGGTGAACCGGTAGCGCATCAGCGGCACCATCCGGCGTAGTCGCGGTACAGGCAGCGATCCATCACCACCCAAAGGCCGGCCGCGCGCGCGCGGTTGGCCGCCGCCGCGTGGACGATGCCTTCCTGGAGCCACAGCGCGGGGATCTTGAGCGCGATGCACTGGGCGACGATATCGGGAATGTATTCGGGCGCGCGGAAGACATCGACCAAGTCGATGCGGCCCGGCACCTCGGCAAGACCGGCATAGGCCTTGGCGCCCAGCACTTCCGTCACCTTGGGACGGACCGGGACGATCTCGAAGCCATAACCTTGCAGGGCGCGCGCGACGCCGTGGCTCGGCCGCGACGGATTGGGCGACAGGCCCACGACGGCGATGCGGCGGACCTGCTTGAGGCGCGCGCAGACTTCCTCGCCGGACGGGTTGACAAAGCTGGCAGCGGTCAAAGAGTTCCCCAAACGATGACGTGGCGGTCGCTGACCTCCTCAATCGCGAACCGCACACCTGCGCCCCGCAGCTGCGCCCTCACCTCTTCCGGCCGGTAGGCGGCACGCAGCGAATTGCGAAAGTCGCGCTGCAAGATCTCGGGTTCGCGACCGCAATAGGTCCGGACCAGGTGCCGGACGTCCCGAAGGCTCCGGGGGCGCAGGAGATCCATGACCAAGACACACCCCCCGGGCCGAACCGCTTCCCGCACAGTCTGCCATATCGAAGCGGGATCGTCGAGGTGGTGGAGAAGGCTGTTGCTGATGAGCGCGTCGAAGCCCGCGCCGCGCAGTTCGGGGTCCGGCAGATAGCGTCTTTCCAGGCGGACGTCCGGGGATCCGGGGGCCGCGGCCCAGGACTGCCGCCCGAAATGGAGCATCGCCTCGGAACCGTCCACGCCGAGCAGGCTCGCAGCCGGATAGGCACGCGCGAACCGCAGGGTGATGTCGGCGGCCCCACAGCCCAGGTCAAGCACGCGACCCGCGCGAAAGTCGGGAAAGCGGCGGCGGAAATGCTCGACGAACGCCTCGTGCGGCGCCTCGAAGTCGGCAGCCGCATAGGCGGCCGCCTGCGCAGGATCGGCCATCAGCTCAGGTTCGGGAACGCGCTTCACGGCCCGCCCGCGCTCCCCGGGCGGCGCGCCGCGGGCGGCGCCACGCCGCGCGGAACCTTGTGGCGGTTGTAGCTCCACAGATACTGCTCGGGGCAGTGCGCGATCAGGCCCTCCACCGCCCGGTTGAGCGCCGCGGCGGCCTCTTCCTTGGGCGCCGGCCAAGGCTCGCGCACCGGTTCGATGCGCAGCTCGAAGCCGCGGCCGCAATTCAGGCGCCTCGCATAGGCCAGCAGGACGGCGGCCCCCGTCGTCTCAGCCAGGCGCGCGGCGAGCGTCATGGTGTAGGCGGGGCGGCCAAAGAAATCGACCCACACGCCTTCGCCGCGCGACGGGACCTGGTCGGGCAGCATGCCGATCGCCTCTCCGCGCTTGAGCGCGGAGAGCAGCGCGCGCACCCCTTTCATGTCGGTGGGCGCGAGGGCCACGCCACCGCGCCGCCTGCCCCGGAGCATCAGGGGTTCGAGGCGCGCCTTGCGCGGCGGGCGATAGAGCACCGTGATCGGATGGGTACGTCCGTAGTACAGGCTCGTGATCTCGAAACAGCCCATGTGCGGCGTCAGGAAAATGATGCCGCGCGCGGCCCGCCGGGCGGCCTCGACATGTTCCCAGCCGGCGGTTGCGCGCACCAGGCGCGCAAGGGACGGCAGGGGGCGAGACCAGACCACCAGCAGCTCCGCCACGCTCTTGCCGGCATGGGCGGCCGCCGACCAGGCCATCTTCTCGAAGGCGCGCGGCTCGGGGCACAGCGCGGACGCGCGCAGGTTCTCGCGCAGCCGCCGGCGATAGCGCCGGGAAAACGCATAGGCGGTCCATCCCAGGAGGCCGCCCAGCGCCTGGACGGCGAATAGCGGCAGGCGGCCGGCGAGCCGCAGCATGGGCTCAGTCATCTTTGTTTAGAATGGCCGCACGCACTTTTGGCAGGGGGAAAAATCTGCTAACCTTGTACAACTTTAAACAGCGCACAAGATCCGCCGCCCCTCATTATGAATGACTTCCTGTTCACGTCAGAATCCGTCTCCGAAGGCCATCCCGACAAAGTCGCCGACCAGATCTCGGATGCCGTCCTCGATGCTATCTTAACGCAGGATCCGCACTCCCGGGTAGCGTGCGAGACGCTCGTCACGACGGGCCTCGTGGTCGTCGCGGGAGAGATCACCACCGGCGCGACGGTGGACTACAACGACGTGGTGCGGCGCACGGTCAAACGCATCGGCTACAACGGCTCGGACGTCGGCTTCGACTATCATACCTGCGCCGTGCTGACCACCTTCGGCAAGCAGTCGCAAGACATCGCGCAGGGCGTCAACGAGGGCGAAGGACTCGACCTCGAGCAAGGCGCCGGCGACCAGGGGCTGATGTTCGGCTATGCCTGCGACGAGACGCCGGCATTCATGCCGATGCCGATTTATTATGCCCACCGCCTGGTGGAACGCCAGTCGGAACTGCGCAAGGACGGGCGGCTGCCGTGGCTGCGCCCGGACGCCAAATCCCAAGTGACGTTGCGTTACGTGGAGGGCGTGCCCAAGCATGTGGACACGGTCGTGCTGTCGACGCAGCATGATCCCGATGTCTCGCATGCCGTGCTCAGCGAAGGCGTGATCGAGGAAGTCATCAAGCCGGTGATTCCCGCCCACATGCTGAGCCAGGACACGCGCTTCCTGGTCAATCCCACCGGCCGCTTCGTGATCGGCGGCCCGATGGGCGATGCCGGGCTCACCGGCCGCAAGATCATCGTCGATACCTATGGGGGGGCGGCTCCTCATGGCGGCGGCGCCTTCTCCGGCAAGGACCCCTCCAAGGTCGACCGCTCCGCCGCCTATGCCGCCCGCCACGTGGCCAAGAACATCGTGGCCGCCGGCATCGCCCGGAAGTGCCAGGTCCAGGTCGCCTATGCGATCGGGGTGGCACGCCCCGTGAGCCTGATGGTGAACACCTTCGGGACCGGCCGGATCAGCGACGACAAGATCATCAAGCTGATCCACGCCCATTTCGACCTGCGTCCCAAGGGCATCATTCAGAGCCTCGACCTGCTGCGCCCGATCTATACACGGACGGCCAGCTATGGGCACTTTGGCCGCGACGAGCCGGAATTCACCTGGGAAGCGACCGACAAGGCCGACATGCTGCGCCGGGACGCCGGCCTGTAGGACCCCTGCCCGCGGCGCGAACAGCAAGCCTCAAGGGCGCCTTTGCGCCCTGTCCCCAAGAATAAGGAACCCCAATGAACGCCGAATTGAATCCCGTCAACGACTACAAGGTGGCCGACCTTTCCCTGGCCTCCTGGGGGCGCAAGGAGATCGAGATCGCCGAGACCGAGATGCCCGGGCTCATGGCACTGCGCGAGGAGTATGGCGCGCAGAAGCCGCTCAGGGGGGCGCGCATCTCCGGGTCGCTGCACATGACCATCCAGACCGCGGTGCTGATCGAGACCCTGATCGAGCTGGGTGCCTCCGTGCGCTGGGCCTCGTGCAACATCTTCTCCACCCAGGATCACGCGGCGGCGGCCTTGGCCGCCCGCGGTATCCCCGTCTATGCCTGGAAGGGGGAGACCCTGGAGGAGTACTGGTGGTGCACCGAACAGGCGCTCACCTGGCCGGATGCCCAGGGACCGAACATGATCCTCGACGACGGCGGGGATGCGACGCTCCTCGTGCACAAGGGCGCCGAATTCGAAGGCGCGGGCGCCGTCCCTGCGCCCGAGGAGTCGGCCAGCCCGGAATGGAAGGTGTTCCTCGCGCTCCTCCAGGAGAGCATCGCAAGAGATCCGGCGAAGTGGACGAAAATCGCCCGCGGCATCCGCGGCGTGACCGAGGAGACCACCACCGGCGTGCACCGCCTCTATCAGATGCAGGAGCAAGGACTGCTCCTCTTCCCGGCGATGAACGTCAACGACTCGGTCACCAAGAGCAAGTTCGACAACCTGTACGGCTGTCGCGAGTCGCTCATCGACGGCATCAAGCGCGCCACCGACGTGATGATCGCGGGCAAGATCTGCGTGGTCTGCGGCTATGGCGATGTCGGCAAGGGCTGCGCGCAGGCCTTCCGCGGCATGGGGGCCACGGTCTGGGTGACCGAGATCGATCCCATCTGCGCCCTGCAGGCCGCCATGGAAGGCTACCGGGTGGTCACCATGGACGAGGTCGCGCACCTGGGCGACATCTTCGTGACGGCCACCGGAAACCTGAGCGTGATCACCCACGACCACATGGCGCGCATGAAGCATGAGGCGATCGTCTGCAACATCGGCCATTTCGATTCCGAAATCGATATCGCCTCCCTCGATCCGTACCGCTGGGAGGAGATCAAGCCGCAGGTCGACCACGTCGTGTTCCCCGACGGCAAGAAGCTCATCGTGCTGGCGAAGGGGAGGCTCGTGAACCTGGGCTGCGCCACCGGACATCCGTCGTTCGTGATGTCGGCGTCGTTCTCCAATCAGACGATCGCGCAAATGGAGCTTTTCAACCACGCGGAGCGCTACGGCAAGCAAGTCTATGTGCTGCCCAAGCAGCTTGACGAGAAGGTGGCGCGCTTGCATCTGAAGAAGATCGGCGCGGCGCTGACCCGCCTGACGGACGCCCAGGCGGCCTACATCGGCGTGGCGCAAGACGGTCCCTACAAGCCCGGCCACTACCGCTACTAAGCCATGCGCGACCCCGCTTTCAGTTTCGAGTTTTTTCCGCCCAAGACGCCGCAGGGGACAGAGAAGCTGCGCGCGACCCGGCAGCAGCTCGCGCAGCTTCGTCCGAAATTCTTCTCGGTCACGTACGGGGCCGGAGGATCCACTCAGGACCGCACGCTGGACACCGTGCTCGAAATCCAGCGCGAAGGCCTGCCGGCCGCGCCCCATCTGTCGTGCATCGGCTCGACCCGCGAAGGGATCCTCGAGATCCTGGAACGCTTTCGCGCCCATGGCATCCGCCACATCGTGGCGTTGCGCGGCGACCTGCCGTCGGGAACCGTGGACGTCGGCGAGTTCCGCTTCGCCCAGGAATTG
The DNA here is from genome assembly GCA_021788645.1 of Pseudomonadota bacterium. Classification (GTDB taxonomy): domain Bacteria; phylum Pseudomonadota; class Gammaproteobacteria; order Burkholderiales; family JAKAFK01; genus JAKAFK01. The sequence continues at coordinate 752 of JAJYKK010000060.1, read as the reverse complement.
GTGACCTTCATCCGCGAGCGGACCGGCGACTGGTTCCACATCGAGGTCGCCGCCTATCCCGAGTTCCATCCGCAGGCGCGATCCGCGCACGAGGACGTGCTGCATTTCAAGCGCAAGGTCGAGGCGGGCGCGAATTCTGCGATCACGCAGTACTTCTTCAACGCCGACGCCTACTTCAACTTCGCAGAGGAATGCGAGGCGCTCGGGCTCACCATCCCGATCGTGCCGGGCATCATGCCGATCACCAATTTCATGCAGCTCGCCCGCTTCTCGGACGCCTGCGGCGCCGAGATACCCCGCTGGATCCGCAGGAAGCTCGAGGGCTTCGGCGACGACGTCGCCTCGATCCGGGCGTTCGGGCTGGACACCGTCACCGCATTGTGCGCACGACTGCTCGAGCAGGGCGCGCCCGGGCTTCACTTCTACACGATGAACCAGGCCGGCCCAACCTCCACCATCTGGGCGCGCCTCGGCCTGTAAGGCAGGCGCCGGCCTCGGCTTCGCGGGATCCGCGGCGATCGCCGAGCGCACCTCGCCAGGGGCCGGGAGGTTTTAACTGATGCTTTACTCTTGTTCATATCTTTCTATAATTAGCTAAATGGACAAGCACTACAACATCAGCGATTTCGCCCGCCGGATAGGTCGATCAGCTTCAACCGTTCGCCGGTGGGAGCGCGACGGGCTGCTTAAAAGCAAGCGTCTGCCTTCCGGGCATCGCTACTTCGACGAGGATGACGTTCGCGGCATTCTTG
>JAJYKK010000059.1 GCA_021788645.1 Pseudomonadota bacterium | reverse complement strand
CGTCAGGCGCGCGTCGTGGAGCAGCGCGCCATTGTTCCGCAGGAGATCGATGAGGATCGGATTGGCCTCCCATACGGTGCGCCCGCCCACCAGCGGCACCGATGGGTAAAAGCGGCCGTCGTCGCCCACCGGATTGTCGACGGGAAGATGATAGCGGGTCCCGGCAACATAGTCTTCGAGCCCGTGCGCGGGCGCGGTATGGACAAGACCGGTCCCGGCCTCCAGCGTCACATGCGTGCCGCATATCACGGGCACGCACCGATCGTGGAAAGGATGCTTGAGATCCAGACCTTCGAGCTCAAGCCCGGTCACCGAGCCGATCACCGGCGCGCCGCCGAGGCCATAGCGCGCCAGCGCGGACGCCGCCAGCTCATGCGCGAGGATGAGCGTGCCCGCGGGGGTCGCGACCAAGTCGTAGATCAGGTCGGGATTGACGGCGACCGCCTGGTTCGCGGGCAAGGTCCAGGGCGTCGTGGTCCAGATGACGGCGCGCACAAGGCCTTCGGGCAGCGGCTTTGCGAGAGCAGCCGCGAGCCGCCTTGCGTCCTGCACCTCGAAGGCGACGTCGATCGCGGGCGAGTTCTTGTCCTCATACTCGACCTCGGCTTCGGCCAGCGCGGAGCCGCAGTCCACGCACCAGTGCACCGGCTTCTGGCCTGGCGTCAGAAATCCCGCCGCCAGGACTTTGCCGAGTTCCCGGATGATGCCGGCTTCCGTCTCGAAGTCCATGGTTCGATACGGATGGTCCCAATCGCCCAGTACGCCGAGCCGGATGAAATCGGCCTTCTGGCGGTCGATCTGGGTCTGCGCATAGGCTCGGCAGAGCTCGCGGAAGCGCGCAGCCGGGATGTCCTTGCCATGCGTCTTCTCCACTTGCAATTCGATGGGCAGGCCGTGGCAGTCCCACCCGGGCACATAAGGGGCATCGAAACCGGACAGCCCCTTGGACTTGACGATGATGTCCTTGAGGATCTTGTTGACCGCGTGCCCGATGTGGATATCCCCATTGGCATACGGCGGACCGTCATGCAGGACGAATTTCGGGCGCCCGCGCGCGTGGCTGCGCAGGCGCTCGTAGCGTTTCTTTTCAGTCCAGGCACGCAGCCACAGGGGCTCGCGCTTGGCCAGGTCGCCCCGCATCGGGAAAGGCGTGTCAGGAAGGTTCAGGGTCTTTTTATAGTCAGGCATGTTGTTCATTCGCACCGAGCGCGGCGCGTTCACTGGCCTCGCGGGCCGCACGCACGCCGGATGAGCGGCCTAGCCGGCGACCGACACGGCACTTGCAAAGTACTCCCGCCCATCGGCGCAATCGCGTTCGATCTGAGCAACCAAGGCGTCGAGGCTCGGAAACTTGGCCTCGTCGCGCAGCTTGTGCAGGAAATCGACCCGCACATGAGTGCCATAGATCTCGCGCGCGAAATCGAAGAGATGCACTTCCAGCGTGGGCCGGCCATTGGCCTTCACGGTTGGCCGCAGGCCCAGGCTGGCCACCCCGCGCCGCATGCCTTCGGGCAGGCCATGGAGCGTCACGGCAAAAATGCCGGCCAGCGGCGGCCGGTTATGCTTGAGCTGGATATTGGCGGTAGGGAAACCCAGCCGCTTGCCCAGCTTGTCCCCGTCCACGACCCGTCCGCTGATGCTGTAGGGGCGGCCGAGCAGTTCGCGGGCCCCTTCGATGTCTCCTTTCGCCAAGGCCTCGCGCACCAGCGTGCTGGACGCGCGCCGCCCGCCCACGAGCACGCTGTGCATGGCCGCCACATCGAAGTGAAGCCGCCTTCCCATCGCCTGGAGCAGGTGCAAGTCCCCTGCCCGTCCCGCGCCGAACCGAAAATCGTCGCCGACCAGCACCCATCGGGCCCGCAGGCCCTGCACCAGAATCTCGGAAACGAACGCATCGGGAGCCTGCCTCGCCAGGCCCGTGTCGAAGCGGCAAATGTGCGCGCGCTCAAGTCCCAGGCAGGCAAACAGCTCCAGCTTCTCGCGCAACGAGGTCAGGCGCGAAGGCGCCTTCTCGGGTGCAAAAAACTCCCTCGGGTGAGGCTCGAAGGTCAGCACGCAAGATTGAAGTCCTTGCTCCCGCGCCACCGCCTCGACCCGGCGCAGCATCGCTTGATGCCCCTGGTGGATGCCATCGAAATTGCCGATGGTCACCGCCGTGGGAGACTCAAACCTGGGAACGCCATGGGTGATCCGCATAACCTGCCACTTCCTGCTTCCCCACGGCGTAAGGCGTCGCCGTGCAGGTGAACTCGAGGTATCGAATTCTAACGGGTTTGCGCGTGGCGCGAAAGACAAAGCCCCGGTTCACTCGGCGGCCCGCCGGGCGAATTGCCCAACGCGCATGCCCAGCGCCATCAGCGTGGCGAAATACGTGCCCCCGGCCAGTCCGATGAGCAGCACCAGATGCATGGCACGGGCGAGGAAGCCCTCGTGCAGCCAAGTGTGCGTGCTGCCCATGGTCACGGTGATCACCAGGGCCATCGCCGCGAGCGCCACGCCGATCCGCGACAGGAATGCGCCCCACCCCGGCTGAGGACGGTAGATGTCCCGCCGCCGCAGCTGCCGGTAAAGAAGGCTCGCATTGAGGCAGGCCCCCAGACTGATTGCCAGCGCCAGTCCCGCGTGCTTCAAATGCCAGACGAACAGCAAGTTCATGAGCTGGGTCGCGACCAATGTGAGGATTGCGATCCGCACCGGCGTCTTGATGTCCTGCCGCGCATAGAAGCCGGGCGCCAAGATCTTGACGAGGATGAGGCCGAGCAGACCCACGCTGTAGGCGACCAGCGCCTGCCGCGTCATGAGTACGTCGTATGTATTGAACGCGCCGTAATGGAACAAGGTGGCGATCAGCGGCACCGCCAGCAGCGCCAACGCGAGCGCGGCCGGCGCCGCCAGCAAGAGCGTGAGCCGCAGCCCCCAATCGAGCAGGCGCGAATACTCCTCGTGGGAACGCTCGGCATGGTGCTTGGACAGGCTGGGCAGCAGAATCGTCCCGAGCGCCACGCCCAGAAGGGCCGTGGGGAATTCCATCAGGCGTTCCGCATAATAGAGCCAGGACACGCTGCCGGTCGGCAGGAAAGAGGCCACCACGTTGTTGATGAGAAGGCTCACCTGCGAGACCGATACGCCCAACACCGCCGGTCCCATCAGCTTCAGGATGCGCCAGACCCCCTCATCGCGCCATCGCAGATCCCATTTCGGCAGCAGCCCAAGGCGCCGCAGGTGGGGCAGCTGAAAGCCAAGCTGGAGGACGCCGCCGGCGAACACCCCGATCGCCAGCGCCAGGATGGGGGGGTGCACGTGCGGCGCCAGGAAAATGGCCGCAAGGATGAGCGCGACGTTGAGCAGGGCCGGCGTGAAGGCCGGGACATAGAAGCGGCTGTAGGTGTTGAGAACCCCGCCGGATAGCGACACCAGCGAGATGAACAGAATATACGGAAAGGTGATTCGCAGAAGCCTCGTGGTGAGCGTGAACTTGGCCGGGTCATCGAGGAAGCCGGGCGCGCTCACGTAAATTACGAGAGGCGCCGCAATCATGCCCAGCACCGTCACCACGAGGAGCACCAGGGACAGCAGGCTCGCCACATGGCTCACCAGCTCGCGCGTGGCCTCATGCCCGCGCCGGCTCTTGTATTCCGCGAGGATCGGCACGAAGGCCTGGGAGAATGCCCCTTCCGCGAAAAGCCGCCGCATCACGTTGGGAATTTTCAGGGCGACGATGAACGCGTCGGTCGCGAGTCCCGCGCCGAACACGCGCGCCACGATGGTGTCGCGGGCAAAACCGAGAATGCGCGAGACCAGCGTCATGCTGCTCACGGTCGCCATTGCCTTAAGAAGATTCATGCCAGGTAAGCCAGTGCAGAGGCGAAGCAGGCCGCGACGCCCGCCGAGTGATCAAGGAAATCCGTGCTGGTCCGAATCGAAGTCCGGCCGGCCGCCCGCTCGTTCCGGACAGGCGCGCATCGCGCAGCGGGGCGATGCGTGCGGGGGTGCAAGAGACTCATCGGCGGCCCAGTGTTACTTGCAAAAAATCGGACGCGGCCGTATGATACCACGTTTTCTCTTACCCTCCAGGACTTAAGGAGTCTAAATGGCCAATTCCGCGCAAGCCCGGAAGCGCGCACGACAAGCGGACAAGCAGCGCGCCCACAACGCCGCACAACGTTCCGAATTTCGGACGGCAATCAAGAAGGTCAAGAAGGCGGTCTCCGCCGGCGACAAGAGCGTGGCGCAGCGCGTGTATGACGATGCCATGAGCACCATTGACCGCATTGCCGACAAAAAGATTGTTCACAAGAACAAAGCCGCCCGCCACAAGAGCCGCCTCTCCGCGGCGATCAAGGCCATCGCCTAGCGGCTGGCGTCCGACGCGCGCGGGAGCGTCGCCTCCTCGGGCGACGCCTCGAGCGTCTGCAAGTCGTTGTCCTGCGCGAAGCCCAGGAGGAAGCGGTAGGCCCTGGGCTCGATCTCCTCAAGCTTCCGATCCACCACCACGCATTTGACGCCCTCGATCGTCATCGGCCGCACATAGGGCGAATAGCTCATCCGATGGTCGGCGCCAAAGGTCGACAGCACACCCGACAGTCGTTCCGCCCAGTCGCTTGGCCTGAACGTACGCCCGTCCTTGGTCAGGCCTCGGATGATAATTTGCGTGGAGGGCGGCATGCGGTCACCTTTTTCGTCGAGCAGGGTGAACGTATTTTAACAAGGATTGGCGCGGCCGTCAGCCTCGATCGCCGCGCCGGCCGCGAAAAATTCCCTCGCGGCGGCATGGCTGACGCCCTTATTTCTGGGGCGTTTCGAAGAAGGCCCTGAACATGTCGAGCGGCACCGGGAAGACCACGGTCGTGTTTTTCTCCACGCCGATCGCGGCCAGCGTCTCCAGGTAGCGCAACTGGATGGCTTGGGGTTGGCGGGCCAGCACCTGCGCGGCCTCGAGCAGCGTCTCAGAGGCCTGCAACTCGCCTTGGGCGTGAATGACCTTGGCCCGCCGCTCGCGTTCGGCTTCCGCCTGCCGCGCGATGGCCCGCACCATGGACTCGTTGATGTCCACGCGCCGGATCTCCACATTCGACACCTTGATGCCCCAGGCATCGGTCTGCACGTCGAGCGCCCGCTGGATGTCGATATTGAGCTTCTCGCGCTCGGCCAGCATCTCGTCGAGTTCATGCTGGCCCAACACCGAGCGCAAGGTGGTCTGGGCCAGCAGGCTGGTCGCGGCAAGATAGTTCTCCACCTGGATAACGGCCTTCTCGGGATCGACGACGCGCTGGTAGATCACCGCATCGACCCTCACGGAGACGTTGTCGCGGGAGATGACGTCCTGGCCCGGCACCTCCATCACCACCACCCGCAGGTCCACCCGCACGATCTGCTGAATCCCCGGTAGCACGAGGATCATTCCCGGCCCCTTCACTTTCCAGAAGCGCCCCAGCAGGAAAATCACGCCACGCTCGTACTCCCTGAGGATGCGAAACGATGCAAAGAACAGCATCAACAAGATGCCGACCATCACGCCCACGCCCACGCCGAATTGCATCATCGCCTCCTTAGGTTCAACCCACCGAGATGTCCGGGCCGCGCTCCGGCCTGACGTCCAGAACGAGTCCCTCCCGCCGCACGACCGTGACCCTGTCGCCTTGATGCAACGGCGTTTCGCTGCGGATCCTCCACGTCTCGCCATGAACCCTCGCAAACCCCTCCCGCTCCAGGTCGCCCAGGACTTCGCCCCGACTCCCGATCATCTCTTCCGCCCCGCTCACCGCCTTTTTGAAGCGCGCCTTCACGGCCAAGCCGACGATGAACGCGAGGAACAGAAAGCTGAACAGCGCAAGCGGCACGATGAGCGCCCAAGGGACGCCGAAACCCGGCGTTTCGGGTTTGATCAGCAGCACCGAACCCACAACGAACGCAATCACCCCTCCCACCCCCAAGGCACCGAATGTGGGCATGAAGGCTTCCGCCACCATGAACCCGATCCCGGAAAGAATGAGCGCCAGACCGGCATAATTGACGGGCAACATCTGGAAGGCATAAAGCGCCAGGATCAGGGATACGAGTCCCGTCACGCCGGGCAGCACGAAACCCGGATGGACGAATTCGAGCAGCAGGCCATACACCCCGACCAGCATCAGAAGATAGGCGATGGAGGGATCGGTGATCACCGTGAGCAGCCGGCTTCGCCAATCCGGGGCGAGGGTCACGAGCGGCGCACCTCGGACGTCGAGCGTCCGGACGCCTCCTGGCGTCGTCACCTGCCAGCCGTTCACCTGGGCGAGCAAGTCCGGCACGCTGCGCGCGACCACATCGATCACCTTGAGGTGCAGGGCCTCGGTGGCGGTGAGGCTGGCCGCCTGCCTCACCGCCTGCTCGGCCCATGCCGAATTTCGGCCGCGCAGGATGGCCAAGGCACGGATATAGGCCGCCGCATCATTGACCGCCTTGCGCGCCTCGGTGGATTGGGGCGAGATTTTCCCGCCAGGCAGCGCACCGATCGCGACGGGCGTGGCCGCCCCCAGGTTGGTCGCCGGGGCCATGGCCGCGATCTGGCTGGCATAGAGGATATAGGTCCCGGCACTCGCGGCGCGCGCGCCGCTGGGGTAGACGAACGCCGCCACCGGCACCGGGGAGGCCAGGACATGCTTGATGATCTCGCGCATCGAACTGCCCAGCCCGCCGGGGGTATCGAGTTCCAGCACGACAAGCGATGCGTGAAGGCCGGGCGCGCGCGCCAGGGCGCGGACGACGTAATCGGCAGTGCCCGGGCTGATCGCGCCGTCGATGCGCAACACCACCACAGGCGCGACGGCCGCCCCCCGGGCGATGCCCGGCAGCGTGAGCAGCAGCAAGCAAAGCGCGACGGTGCGCAGCATGGCGTGGCATTCTCCCCGGCATCTGATCGCTTGCCTCTATACTAGCCCTTCGCCTGCCCCTTGTCATTCGGTCGCCCGGGGAAATTCGTTGCGAAACAGAGGGAGATTTCCGCGAGGGTCGGGCGAACAGCCCGTTGTCGGGGCGCGCGGGAAGGCTCAGTAGGACGCGCCGTCCTTGTGCGCAAAGCGCCACTGGCCGTCGGGCCCCAGCGCCGCCTGCAAATCGTCGTCCGGATAGGTGGCCTCGTCCCCGGGGCTGCGATCGCCCACTTCCAGATACACCACCGGCTCCCCGCTGCGGTTGACGAGATGATGGGCGCTCCCGGCACCCGCGCGAAATCCCGCGCATACTCCCGGGCCCAGCAGCGTTTCCCCTTCGCCGGTGACCAGAATGGGGGTGCCGGAGAGCACATAGATGAATTCGTCCTGCCGGCTGTGCGCATGACGCAACGCCGAAATGGCGCCGGGCTCGAGACGGGTGAGATTGACGCCGAAATTCTTCAGGCCGAAGACCTCGCCCAGCGGGTGCTTCTGGCGGCCCGCCATGCGCGCGGCGAAGGGCTTAGGATAAATCGAAGGCGTAGTGCGCGGCGCCGCCTCGGCGGCGACGATGGCCTGCGGAAAGGAACGGGGCGGCATGGAGAGGGCTCCTAACGGTGCGATCGGATAGAATAGGCGCCGGGCAGGCCGTTGGCCGCCGGCACGTGAAGGACGCGCTCGGCTGCGCCCCAGGCCATCGCCGGTCCCTCATCCCGCGACGGCCTCCTCGGCGTTGCGTCCTACCCCTTCAGGCACGCGAGTATCGCGTCTTCGATTCGCCGCGCAGCACCCGAAGAGGATGCGAAAGGCGCCCCAATAATAGCACGCCTTTGGCGCAGGCGCCGTCCGGCCGTGGCGGGCCGCGGCGCGCGGCTTCTAGAGCGCACTCTTGAGCACGACGTAGCTCGCGATCAGCACGAGCAGGACGCCGAAGCTCCGCTTCAGCGTCTCGTGCGACAGCCGGTGGGAAAGCATGGCGCCCACGAAGCTGCCGGCGATGATAACGCCGGTCAATACGGCCATCAGCGGGTAGTCGATCGGGACCCTCCCCAAATAGCCGATGAATCCAGTCAGGGTATTGAACGTCACGATGACGAGCGTCGTGCCGATGGCCTGCTTCATCGGCGTTCCGGCCAACAGCACCAACGCCGGGATGATCAAGAATCCGCCCCCGACCCCCACGGCCCCCGCCAAGGCCCCGACCGACAAGCCGACCAGCGCCGTGTGCCACAGCCGGCGCGTAAGGCCCGCGCCCCCCGCCACGGCCTCGGACTCGGGACGCACGACATCCGCCCCGACGGGCTTGAAGGCGGCAGCCCCGGGTTTGAGCATCTGATAGGCGGCCACGTACATCATGGCGGCAAACAACATCAGCTGAAGCGCCGGCGGCATGACGACGCCCAGGCGCGTGCCAAGATAGCTGCCGCCCGCGCTGAACAGCCCGAACACCGCGGCCAGCTTGAGATCGACGTTCCCCCGCTTCCAGTGGTTCAGCGCGGAAATGAACGAGCTGATGGCCACGATGCCGAGGCTCATGGCGATCGCCTGCTTAGGGGAGATCTTCAACAAATAGACCAGCGCGGGAATCGTGAGGATCGATCCGCCGCTGCCGAGGAGCCCCAGAATCACGCCGGTGACGACGCCAACCGTGACCGCGATGGTAAGCATGATGCATCCCTTCCAGGTCGTAGACCGCAGAGATCCGCGCGATGCCGCGGCGTCCAAAGAGGGCCGCGACCCGGAGACTCGGCGCCGCCGCCCACGCGGGGAACGCCCCCGATGAGCGCCGCGCCGCAGCCGCTCCTGGCCACGGTGCGCCCCCCTATCCGCCAAGACCGCCCCGACACGCCCGTTGTGTCAGGACAACGGTCGGTAAAGGCGCGGCAGGAGGGACGATGAGAATACCGCAAGGCTTACGTTCAAACGAATTATGGAATAATTATGGATTGAACCCGGCGGGCCGTCAAGCACGCGTGCGATGCACCGATGGGTTATTTCGCCATCCACCCGGTTTGGTGTATAGTAGAAACGCACTCGGCGGCGCCATTGCCGCCGAGTGCGTTTCTATTTTCGGCCAAGCGAAATTTATTTAAGATGCCATGTCACACCTGATGAACACCTATGCGCGGCTTCCCGTCGCCTTCGTGCGCGGGGAAGGCGCCTGGCTTTGGGACGAAGCGGGCCGCCGCTACCTCGATGCCCTGTCGGGCATCGCCGTCAACGGCCTGGGCCATGCGCACCCCAAGCTCACGCATGCGATCTGCAGCCAGGCGCAGGCGCTCATTCACAGTTCGAATCTCTACCGCGTCCTCAACCAGGAGGCGCTGGCCGACCGGCTATGCGCAGTGACGGGCATGGACAATGCCTTTTTCTGCAACTCCGGGGCCGAGGCGAACGAAGCGGCTATCAAGCTGGCGCGCCTGTATGGCCATGGCCGGAAAATCGACGCACCCACCATCATCGTGATGGAGAAAAGCTTTCACGGCCGCACCATGGCCACCCTGACCGCGACGGGAAACCGCAAGGTGCAGGCCGGCTTCGAACCGCTGGTGAGCGGCTTCGCGCGAGTCCCGTACAACGATGCCGAGGCCGTCGCGCAAGTCGCCACCCACAACAAGGATGTGGTGGCCATTCTGGTCGAGCCGGTACAAGGTGAGGGCGGAATCCAGGTGCCGGACCCGCACTACCTCGCCCAGTTGCGCCGCATCTGCGACGACAAGGGCCTGCTCCTCATGCTCGACGAGATCCAGACCGGCATGGGGCGAACGGGCCGCTGGTTCGCGTTCCAGCACACGGATCTCAAGCCCGACGTCATGACCGTGGCGAAGGGCCTCGGCAGCGGCGTGCCGATCGGCGCATGTCTTGCGCGAGGCCAGGCGGCGGAGATCTTCAAGGCGGGCAACCACGGGTCTACGTTCGGCGGCAACCCGCTGGCCTGCGCGGCGGGCCTCGCCACGATCGACATCATCGAGCAGGACGGGCTGATCCCCCATGCCCACGCCCTCGGCGAGGCGCTGAAGTCCGGGTTCGCGCACGCGCTGGCCGATGTTGCGGGCGTCCGGAAGATCCGCGCCTTCGGGCTGATGGTCGGCATCGAACTCGACCGCCCGTGCGGCGAATTGGTCCGACTCGCGCTCGACGCCGGCCTCTTGATCAACGTCACCGCCGAGACGGTCATCCGGTTGCTGCCGCCCCTCGTGATGACGAACGAAGAGGGCGAGGAACTCGTTTCGCGGCTCTCCCCCCTGATCATCGACTTCCTGCGGGGTTCCCCCCGGCCGTAAGCGGAGTGGCCCGCGCTCGCCGGCTTGGAGCCGGCCGGCAATCACGCCTATAATGGGCCATGGTCGGGGATCCGGCGGGCGTCGGCTCACCAGAAGATGACAAGCGGGGCCTCGACGGTCCGCACACAGGTGTCTTATGCAAGTTAGGCATTTCCTACAACTGACGGATTTCGAACTCTCCGAATTCGAATACCTCTTCAAGCGCGCGCGCACGCTCAAGCAGCGCCTGGGCAAGGGCGAGCTCTATCAGCCCCTGCGCGCGAAGACGCTGGCGATGATTTTCGAGAAGAACTCGACGCGCACCCGCGTTTCCTTCGAGGCCGGCATGAACCAGCTCGGGGGCTCGGCCATGTTCTTGAGCCCGCGGGACACGCAACTGGGCCGCGGCGAACCGATCGAGGACGTCGCCGAAGTCATTTCACGAATGGTGGATATCGCCGTCATCCGCACCTTCAAGCAGGATGTCGTCGAGCGTTTTGCGCAGCATTCCCAGGTTCCGGTCATCAATGGACTGACGGACGAATACCATCCGTGCCAGATCGTGGCCGATATCTTCACCTACATCGAGAAGCGCGGGTCGATCCGCGGGCGCACGGTCACCTGGGTCGGCGACAGCAACAACGTCTGCCACACGTGGCTGCAGGCGGCGCAGCTTTTCGACTTCAGCCTGCGGGTGTGCACGCCTGCAGGCTACGAAGTGGCACCCGAGCGCTGCGGCGACCCGTCGCACCTCGAGTGTTTCACCGATCCGCTGGAAGCGGCGCGGGGCGCCGACCTCGTCACGACGGACGTATGGATCAGCATGGGCAATGAGGACGAAGCCGAGGCACGCCGCAAGGCGTTCGCCGATTTCCGCGTCGACCAGGAAATGATGGCCTTCGCCCGACCCGACGCGCTGTTCATGCATTGCCTGCCCGCCCATCGCGGCGAGGAGGTGGAGGCGGCCGTCATTGACGGTCCCCAGAGCGTCGTGTGGGATGAGGCAGAGAACCGCCTGCATACGCAAAAGGCCCTGCTCGAGTACCTCATTGTCGGCAAGATCAAAGACAATTATTAAGGCCCTCACGGAAGTCTCAAAGATGAGCGATATCAAGAAAGTCGTCCTGGCCTACTCCGGCGGGCTGGACACCTCGGTCATTCTCAAGTGGCTGCAGGACGTCTACGCCTGCGAGATCGTCACGTTCACGGCGGACATCGGCCAGGGGGAAGAGGTCGAGCCGGCCCGCGAGAAGGCGCAGCGGTTAGGTGTCCGGGAAATCTACATTGACGATCTCAAGGAGGAGTTCGCACGCGACTTCGTCTATCCCATGTTTCGCGCCAATGCCCTCTACGAGGGCGAGTACCTCCTGGGGACCAGCATCGCCCGCCCGCTGATCGCCAAGCGGCAGATCGAGATCGCCCGCGAGACGGGCGCCGATGCGGTCGCCCATGGCGCCACCGGGAAGGGCAATGACCAGGTGCGCTTCGAGCTGGGCTATTACGCGCTGAAGCCGGATATCCGGGTGGTCGCCCCCTGGCGCGAATGGGACCTGACCTCGCGCGAACGGCTGATCGCCTATGCGGATCGCCACGGCATTCCGGTGGAGAAGAAGAAGGGCGGCGGCAGCCCGTATAGCATGGACGCCAATCTCCTGCACATCTCCTACGAAGGGGGCATCCTGGAAAATCCCGCGGCCGAGCCCGAGGAGACGATGTGGCGATGGACCACCGCGCCCGAGCAGGCGCCGGATAGCGCAGAGTATGTGGAACTGCGCTACGCCGGCGGAGACATCGTCGCCGTCAACGGGACGCCGATGACGCCGGCCCGCGTGCTGACGGAGCTCAACCGGCTGGGCGCGAGGCATGGCGTCGGTCGGCTGGACATCGTGGAAAACCGCTACGTCGGCATGAAGTCGCGTGGCTGCTATGAAACGCCTGGCGGCACGATCATGCTGAAGGCCCATCGGGCGATCGAATCGCTCACCCTGGATCGGGAGGTCGCCCACCTCAAGGATGAGCTCATGGCGCGCTATGCGTCCCTGATCTACAACGGCTACTGGTGGAGCCCGGAGCGCCGGATGCTGCAGCAGATGATCGATGCCTCGCAGGCCACCGTGAACGGCTGGGTGAGGCTCAAGCTCTATAAGGGCAACGTCTCGGTTGCCGGGCGCGATTCAGAAGGCGATTCGCTCTTCGACCCGGCGATCGCGACCTTTGAAGAAGACCAGGGCGCCTACAATCAGGCGGACGCCGCCGGCTTCATCAAGCTCAATGCGTTGCGCATGCGCATCGCGGCAAGGCGCCGGACGCGCTAAATCCCATTCGCGAGGAGTCTCATGTCCCAGTTCGACGGCGTCGCCGTGGTCAAGAAGGCGAACATTTATTTCGACGGCAAGTGCGTCAGCCACACCGTCAAGTTTCCCGACGGCACACGCAAGAGCATTGGCGTCATTTTCCCCAGCCGGCTCACGTTCAAGACCGGCGAGCCGGAGGCCATGGAAATCAACGCCGGGACGTGCAAGGTCCGTCTCGAAGGCGAGGCAACCTGGACCCTCTATGGCCCCGGACAGACCTTCACCGTGCCGGGCAACAGCGCCTTCGACATCGAAACGCTCGAGCCGCTGGACTATGTCTGCCACTTCGGCTGAGTCGCCGCGCCACGCCCTGCGGGAACCCTGATGCCATCATTCGATATCGTCTCCGAAGTCGACAAGCAGGAAGTCAGGAACGCCGTTGAACAGGCCAACAAGGAAGTCGGCACGCGCTTCGACTTCAAAGGCTCGGACGCGCGCATCGAGCAGGCCGACTATGTTCTGACGCTGTACGCCGACGACGAATTCAAGCTTGGCCAGGTCATGGACATCATCAGCGCAAAGCTCATCAAGCGGGGCATCGACATCAAATGCCTGGAGCTGGGCAAGCTCGAGAAGGTGAGCGGCAACAAGGTCAAGCGGGCCGTCACCCTGAAGACCGGCGTCGGCGCCGACCTCGCCAAAAGCGTCGTCAAGATCGTCAAGGATTCCAAGCTGAAGGTACAGGCCAGCATTCAGGGCGAGACGGTGCGCGTGCAAGGGGCCAAGCGGGACACGCTGCAAGAGACCATCGCCCTGATCAAGAAGGGCATCACGGACTTTCCGCTGCAATTTACCAATTTCAGGGATTGACGGCCATTGCCTTGCAACGCGGCGAAGATCGCGTCATCCGGGCCGTCCCGGTCCCGGCCTATCGCTGTGCCCCCCATCACCCACTCGGAGATAAGCATGTTGAATACGGCCACCCGTTATGGTGCCATTTCCAGGACCCTGCATTGGCTCATGGCCCTGATGATCGTCGCGCTGGTCCTGCTGGGCCTGTACATGACGGATTTGCCCAAGGCGGATCCCGCCCGCGCACAGATCGTGGCCCTGCACAAGGCCTTCGGCGTGCTCGTCCTGATGGCCTGGGTCTTGCGCCTGGCTTGGCTTCGCATCAGCCCGGCACCGCGCCTGCCGGGCGAGTTCTCGAGGCCGGAACGCCGCCTGATCAAGGGGCTGCAAGGGCTCCTGTATGCCCTCATGTTTCTGGCGCCGGCCGCCGGCTACACCCTTTCCGTCGCGGGCGGCCATCCGGTCTCCGTCTTCGGGCTGTTCGATCTTCCGCGCCTGTTCGGCGCCAACCATGCCCTCGCCCATCTCGCACGCGCACTGCACGCGCCGCTCGCCTATGCCCTGGTCGGCGTCGCGGCCCTGCATGCGATGGGCGCCATCAAGCACCGCCTGAGGGACCGCGGCGGCGCCACCGACGTGCTGCCCCGCATGCTCTGACGGAACGGTTGGGGAAGCGTGCCCGGCCTCACGCGCCGTCGAGACTGTAGCGACCGGGCCCGAGCAGCATGATCACGAGGGCGCTCAAGCCGAAGAAGGCCTCGAGCTCGATGACCCAGCCGCCATGGGCGTTGAGATGAAGAAGGTCGGCCCCCCGCGTCAAGGCAACCGCCACGATCAGGTCGACCAGCACCAGAAACGCGCCGATACGCGTGTAGAACCCAAGAACCAGCAAGACCGGGCCCAGCACCTCGCCAAGGTAGACCCCATAGGCCAAGTACCAGGGCAGGCGGTGCGCCGCCAGCAGGGCCTCGATCTCGTGAGGCCCGGTCCAGATCTTGTGCCACCCGTGAAGAAACAGAAGGCCACCCACCAAGAAGCGCAGCAGCAGCTTACCGGCATCATCGAAGCGCATGAAGGTCCTTTCAATCGACGGTCCCGGCGCGAAACGCAGCGGATTCGGCGCCCCCCGCGAGGTCGCGAGGCCCCTCCTGTGGAGGGCCGTCTAGAAACGACTATAGCGCAAGTTCGCGCCGCGGACCATCCTGCGCGAGCACGCGCCACCGTCCGCCCGCTGGAGGCGAGCCGGGGCGCGAGACGCCCTGGGATCGGCCGGGCCGCGCCCTAGGCGAGTCCCGCGATCCACCGCGTATATAGGCGCGCCGCGATCGCGTTCAAGTCACGCACCCGCGCCGCGAGATCCTCCATCATTGCCGGTGCGTCTTGCACCCCCGGCCCCGGGCTTTGCCTGATCTCGTCCGCCCCTACCCGGCACCAGCTGGCAACCATCTCTTCGGTCATCTCGACATGGCATTGCATGCCCAGATGACGCCCCAGGACATAGGCCTGGTTGGCGCAATAGGCGCTCTTCAGCATCCGGGTGGCGCCTTCGGGGATCGCGAAGGTCTCGCCGTGCCAATGGAAGACCGGAAAGCGTCGCGCCGTGAAGTCTGCTCCGAGCCATTCCCGCGCCAGGGCCTCGTCCGTCACCTCGACATCGGCCCAGCCGATCTCCTTGACCGGGTTGCGCACGACCGCCGCGCCCAAGGCCTTGGCCAGCAACTGCCCCCCCAGGCAATGGCCCAGCACGGGGATATTCTTCCCCACCGCCTCGCGGATCAGCGACAACTCGAGTGGGATCCAGGGCAGCGCGTCGTTGACGCTCATGGGTCCGCCCATGAGCACGAGGCCTGCAAACGCATCGGCCGCCCGCGGCACGGGGGCGCCTTGGTCAAGCGGCACGAGTTCGGCCCTCAACCCCTGTCCCGCCAGGAAGGTCTCCAGATAGCCCGGGCCTTCCGTCGGCGCATGGCGCAGCACGAGTATGGGCTTGTCGCTCATGGCCTGTCCCGAAACGGCAATTTCCGCACCCCTCACGCCCGCGTCTTGTCACGCTCGATCAGGGCGTAGGCGGAATGGTTGTGGATCGATTCGAAGTTCTCCGACTCCACGACATACGCCTCGATGCGCTCGTCGCCGTTCAGCACGGCGGCCACGTCGCGCACCATGTCCTCGACGAATTTCGGATGATCGTAGGCCCGCTCGGTCACGTATTTCTCGTCCGGTCGCTTGAGCAGCCCGAACAGTTCGCACGACGCCTGGTCCTCGACCATGCGCACGAGGTCTTCGATCCAGATGAACGCATTGGTGCGCACGGTTAGCGTCACATGGGACCGCTGATTGTGCGCGCCATAGTCGGAGATCTTCTTGGAGCAGGGGCACAGGCTCGTCACCGGCACCACGATCCTGATCGTCTGCCGGTAGTCTCCGTCCTGCACTTCGCCCACCAGCGTGACATCATAGTCCATCAGGCTCTTCACGCCGGAGACCGGCGCCGACTTCATGATGAAATAGGGGAAGGTCATCTCGACGTGGCCGGAGCCCGCCTCCAGCCTTTTGACCATCTTGCGCAGCATGTGCTCGAAGGACTCGACGGAGATCTCCCGTTCGTAGTCATTGAGGATCTCAACGAAGCGGGACATGTGCGTTCCCTTGAAATGCTGGGGAAGATAGACGTACATGTTGAACGTCGCGATGGTGTGCTGGACGCCGCCATCCTTGTCGGCCACCCGGATAGGATGCCGAATCGCCTTGATCCCCACCTTGTCGATCGCCAGCTGCCGCATGTCCGGCGTATTTTGCACGTCAGGGATCAGGGCCGTTTCGCATCGGTTCATTGGGGGTTCCTCGAGAAGATGTCTTAGGTTCTTTGCAAGTATAAGCCATCTCGAATAGTTGAGTATACTACTCGGCTAATTTCCTCTGGATCGCCTGGACCATGGCCTCCGGGTCCAGGCCGCACTCCGCCAACAGGGAAGCCGGGTCGCCATGCGTGACGAAGCGATCCGGCAATCCCAGCTGCAGGATCGGGACCGCGAGCCCCAGCGACTGAAGGCACTCGGCGACTGCGCTTCCAGCCCCGCCTTGCACCGCGTTCTCCTCGACCGTCACGATCAGCGCATGGCCGGCCGCCAGTTGCCCGATCAGCGCGCGGTCGATGGGCTTGACGAAACGCATATTCGCCACCGTCGCGCCCAGGGCCTCTCCCGCTTCGAGCGCGGGCTTGAGCAGGCTTCCGAAGGCGAGAATCGCCACCTGCGCACCTTCGCGGCGGATCTGGCCACGACCGACCGGCAGCGGCTGCAACGCCTGGTCGATAGGCGCCCCAGGGCCGCCGCCTCGCGGGTAGCGGACCGCAGCCGGCGTTCCAAGCCGGAAGGCGGTGGTGAGCATCTGGCGGCATTCGTCCTCGTCGCTCGGCACCATCACGGTCATGTTGGGCAGGCAGCGCAGATAGGACAGGTCGAAGCTGCCGGCATGCGTCGGCCCATCGGCTCCGACGAGCCCCGCCCGGTCGATCGCGAAGGTCACCGGCAGATTCTGCAGCGCGACGTCGTGCACCACCTGATCGTAGGCACGCTGCAGGAACGTCGAATAGATCGCCACCACCGGCCTCATGCCCTCACAGGCAAGCCCGGCGGCGAAAGTCACCGCATGCTGCTCGGCGATGCCGACATCGAAATACCGGTCGGGATACTCTTCCGAGAAACGGACCATCCCGGACCCTTCGCGCATGGCAGGCGTGATGGCGACCAGGCGTTCGTCGCGGGCGGCCATGTCGCAAAGCCAATCGCCGAAGACCTGAGTGTAGGTCATTTTGGCGGCCGCGCCTGTCTTCGTGTCGAGGATGCCGTCTTCCGGGTCGAACCGCGCGACGCCGTGGTACAGACAAGGATTCTCCTCGGCGGGGCGAAAGCCCTTGCCCTTGCGCGTCACGACATGAAGGAATTGCGGGCCTTCGAGCTGGCTGACATTGGACAGCGTGGGAATCAGCACCTCCAGGTCGTGGCCGTCGATGGGGCCGATGTAGTTGAAACCGAATTCCTCAAACAGGGTGCTCGGCGTCACCATCCCCTTCACGTGCTCTTCCGCCCGCCTGGCCAATTCCCGGATCGGCGGCACGGCCCCCAGCACCTTGCCGCTGCCCTTGCGCACCGCGGCGTAGAAGCGGCCCGACATCAATTTCGCGAGATAGTTGTTCAAGGCCCCCACGTTGGGCGAGATCGACATGTCGTTGTCGTTGAGAATGACCAGCAGGTTCGCATCCATGGCCCCTGCGTTGTTGAGCGCCTCGAAAGCCATGCCGGCGGTCATCGCCCCGTCGCCGATGATCGCGACGGTACGCCGCGTCGTGCCCGAGAGCTTTGCCGCCACCGCCATGCCCAATGCGGCGCTGATGGAGGTGCTGGAATGCCCCGTGCCGAAGGTGTCGTATTCGCTCTCGTCGCGCCTCGGGAAGCCTGCGATGCCCTCGCGCGTCCGCAGGCTGCTCATGCGGGCGCGCCTGCCCGTCAGTATCTTG
>JAJYKK010000058.1 GCA_021788645.1 Pseudomonadota bacterium | reverse complement strand
CTCGCTCACCTAAATATTACAGGCTCGCAAGCACTTCATCTCTCTTAACACCACGGCTTCCACCGTGGCTCGGAAACAAGTGCCCACACTTATCGGCTGTGCATTGTTAAAGAGCGCGCCGTTGACCGGCACCGGCCGCCGCAAACGCGACGACAGGTCAAAACTGGTTGCGGGGGCAGGATTTGAACCTACGACCTTCGGGTTATGAGCCCGACGAGCTGCCAGACTGCTCCACCCCGCGTCGAGAAACGAGACTTTAGCAAAATTGCGCGGACCGTGTCAACACCCCCGCCGGAAATACCCGAGAAATACCCTGCACCCCTGGGGGGCGGCCCGCTTCCGTCGAAACCTTGTTCTTATTTTAGCACAGGGCATTGCGCTCCCCCGCATGCGCGCCAGACCCTGGTGTGCCCGCCCCTGGACAAGGGGAACGATTTTGGGCATCATGCAGGGCTTGCGCCGCCTGTCCCGGATGCGCTCGCCGTCCTTATATAGACGCTTAAGGAGATCGAGGGGCAGGATCGGCTAGGGATATTATTTAAGACGCCCGATACGGGACTCGCGACGCAGTCGGCGCACACGCAACGGCCACGTCGCGGGAAATCCGCGCCGCGCCGGCCACCTTCCCCGGCCCGGCGCCCCAAGCATGCGGCGCCACGACGGAACAATAATGCACTGCCACGATTGCCGACCTGCCGCCGCAGGGCTGCGCCCTATCGATTCGAGTACCCCATGGCCAGCCTGCGACCCGCACCGCGAGCCTTGCGCCCCTTCGCATAACGTCACGGGATTTAGACAAGTTTCTCTTATCCACAAATAAAATATATGGATAAGAGTATCGAAATATTCCATGCTATGCTTCGTTGATTAACTTTTAATGGCCCATCTCGGCTAACACCCCTAAGGATAGGAGAGCAAACCATGTCAAAGTTGGTCCGGCCTCACGGCGGCGGCGAACTCAAGCCCCTGCTGCTCACCGGGAATGCACTGCAGGCGGAGAAGCAGCGCGCTCAGTCTTTGCCCAAGGTGCGGATGTCGTCGCGTGAAACGGGCGATCTCATCATGCTCGGCATCGGGGGTTTTACGCCGCTCGAGGGGTTCATGACACACGCCGACTGGCAGGGTGTGTGCGATGGCTACAAGATAACCAATGGCCTGTTCTGGCCGATCCCCATCACCTTGTCCGCCGATGAGGTAACGGCCCAGTCGATCGCCATCGGTTCCGACGTGGCGCTGGTCGACAGCGAGACCAACGAGATCATGGGGACCATGACGGTCACCGAGAAATACCGCATCGACAAGGCGCACGAGTGCATGATGGTTTACAAAACCACCGACCTCGAGCATCCTGGCGTCAAGATGGTCATGGAACAAGGCCCTGTCAACCTGGCAGGCCCCGTCAAAGTGCTCTCGCAAGGCGGGTTCCCGGAAAAGTACCCCGATACCTACATGACCCCCGCCCAGACCCGTGCCTTGTTCGACTCCAAGGGCTGGGCAACGGTTGCCGCGTTCCAGACGCGCAATCCCATGCATCGCTCGCACGAGTACCTCGCCAAGATCGCGGTCGAAACGCTGGACGGCCTAATGGTGCATTCCCTCCTGGGCAAGCTGAAGCCGGGCGACATTCCCGCCGAAGTGCGCTCCGAAGCCATCGCCACGCTGATCGACCAATACTTCGTCAAGGACACCGTGGTGCAGTCCGGCTATCCGCTCGACATGCGCTATGCAGGCCCTCGCGAAGCATTACTGCACGCCCTCTTCCGCCAGAACTACGGATGTTCCCACCTCATCGTCGGGCGCGATCATGCCGGCGTGGGGGATTACTACGGCCCATTCGACGCGCACAAGATCTTCGACGAGATTCCCAAGGACGCCCTCGAGACCAAGCCCCTTAAGATCGATTGGACCTTCTGGTGCTACAAATGCGGTGGCATGGCCTCCGCCCGCACCTGCCCGCACGATGCCGCCGATCGTCTGCTGCTCTCCGGCACCAAACTGCGCAAA
This sequence comes from Pseudomonadota bacterium, assembly GCA_021788645.1. Taxonomy (GTDB): domain Bacteria; phylum Pseudomonadota; class Gammaproteobacteria; order Burkholderiales; family JAKAFK01; genus JAKAFK01. Next base: position 15,944 of record JAJYKK010000058.1, on the reverse strand, counting down.
GCCCTCTCCGAGGGCTCGGATGTCCCGGCCGAATTCAGCCGCCCCGAAGTGCTTGCCATTCTGCGCAAGTACTACGCCAGCATTAAAGAAGAAGACAAGGTCGAGATCAAACTTTCTGGCCATTCCGCCAAATAGCGTTTTTTCCGAGGTCTGGCCGTCCCCCGCTCAAACGGCGGACGGCCGTTATCAATAGAGAAGGAGAAGGCAATGCCAACCTATGTGCGTACCGACAAATGCGATGGCTGCAAGGGGCAGGACAAGACCGCTTGCATGTACATTTGCCCGCATGATTTGATGAAGCTGGACAAGGACGGCTCCGAGACCGGGCATGCCATGCGCGCGTTCAACCAGGAACCCGAGCAGTGCTGGGAGTGCTATTCCTGCGTCAAGATTTGCCCGCAAAATGCCATCGAGGTGCGTCACTATGCCGACGTGGTCCCCCTGGGCGGTTCGGTGCAACCCCTGCGCGGCTCCGACGCCATCATGTGGACCATCAAGTTCCGCAACGGGACCCTCAAGCGCTTCAAGTTCCCCATCCGCACCACCCCGGAAGGCTCGATCGACCCCTACGGCGGGAAGGCCATGCCCAAGATGGCCGACATCGCCAAGTCCGGCTTCTTCACGGACGTCGGCGGTTACCGCGCCGGCAATCCGGCCGAACTCATCCGGAAATAACCGGTCGCGCGGCATACTTAACGAAACACCCCGGCATCGCGCCGGCTCATTAAACATCTACATTAAGGTGAGTTGAAAATGGCTGGAGAATTTGGAAATCCAGAAGTGGTTCAAGAGGAAGTAGACATCCTTTTGATCGGCGGCGGCATGGCATGCTGCGGCGCCGCATACGAAATGATGCGCTGGGCCGAAGCCGCCAAGGCTGAGCATGGCGTGGATCTCAAGATCAAGCTGGTCGACAAGGCCGCCATGGACCGCTCCGGCGCCGTCGCGCAAGGGCTGTCGGCCATCAACACCTACATCGGTTCGGAGCAGGATCCTGCCGACTACGCCCGCATGGTTTCCAACGACCTGATGGGCATCACCCGTGACGACCTGGCCTATGACGTCGGCCGCCACGTTGACGATTCGGTCCACCTGTTCGAAGAATGGGGCCTGCCGATTTGGAAGACGGACGAAAACGGCGAGCGCCACGACGGTTCCAAAGGCCTGCCCGCCCTCAAGGACGGCGGCAAACCGGTGCGTTCCGGCAAGTGGCAGATCATGATCAACGGCGAATCCTACAAGTGGATCGTCGCCGAAGCCTCCAAGAAGGCCCTGGGCATGGACCGCATCCAGGAGCGCGTGTTCATCGTCAAGCTGGTCAACGACAAGAATGACCCGCAGCGCGTGGCCGGTGCGGTCGGATTCTCGGTGCGCGAGCACAAGATCTTCGTTTACAAGTTCAAGGCTTGCCTGCTGGCTGCCGGCGGCTGCGTGAACCTGTTCCGTCCCCGTTCCGTCGGTGAAGGGACCGGCCGCGCCTGGTACCCGGTGTGGAACGCGGGTTCCACCTATGCGATGGCGGCCGAAGCCGGCGCCGAGCTCACCATGATGGAAAACCGCTTCGTGCCCGCCCGCTTCAAGGACGGCTACGGTCCCGTCGGCGCATGGTTCCTGCTGTTCAAGGCCAAGGCTGTCAACGCCGATGGCGAAGTGTACATGGACAAGAACAAGCATCTCCTGGACGACTACCCGCCTTACGGCCAAGCCGCCGTTCCTGCGTCCTGCCTGCGTAACCACCTGATGCTGAAGGAAATGAAGGAAGGTCGTGGCCCGATTTACATGGACACGGTCAGCGCCTTGGCGAAGCTCAAGGAGACTCTCTCCCCGCGCGAAGTGAAGCACCTCGAAGCGGAAGCCTGGGAAGACTTCCTCGACATGTGCGTCGGCCAATGCGGGATCTGGGTCGGTGAGAACGTCGAACCCGAGAAGAAGAATTCCGAACTGATGCCGACCGAGCCGTACCTGCTCGGCTCGCACTCCGGCTGCTGCGGAATTTGGGTGTCGGGTCCGGAAGATGTCGGTGCGCCCACGGACGAAACCCAAGGCAACGTGCCCGCTCACCTGCCGAAGGGCTGGAACTGGGGTTACCGTTCCATGACCACGGTGAAGGGGCTGTTCACCGCCGGCGACGGGGTCGGTGCCTCCGGCCACAAATTCTCCTCCGGCTCGCACGCGGAAGGCCGCCTGGCCGCCAAGGCGATGGTGAAGTTCTGCGTCGATAACAAGGACTGGAAGCCGGAGCTCGACACCTCGGCCGAGCAACTGGCCGCGGAGATCTACCAGCCTGTTCGCACCTATCTGGAGTTCAAGGATTACACGACCGCCATCGACGTGAACCCCAACTACATCACGCCCAAGATGCTGCAGTTCCGTCTGCAGAAGATCATGGACGAGTATGTTGCCGGCGTCGCCACGTACTACACGACCAACGCGCACATGCTGGCCGTGGCGGAAGAGAAGCTGGGCATGCTGAAGGAAGACGCGCTCAAGATGCGTGCGAAGGATCTGCACGAGTTGCTGCGCGCCTGGGAAAACTACCACCGTATCCTGACGGCGGAAGCCCACATGAAGCATATCCAGTTCCGTGAAGAATCCCGTTACCCGGGCTTCTACTACCGCGCGGACAAGAACTTCGTCGACGAGCAGAACTGGAAGTGCTTCGTGAACTCGATCTACGACCGGACCAACAAGAAGTGGACCGTGTTCAAGCGCGCTCACGTCGACTTGGTTGACAAGAGCAAGCTGTTCAAGCCCGCAAGCCACTAAGTTATTGGGCTGAAAGGCATGGAACCGGGCGTCATGCGACGCCCGGTTTTTATTTTTTCACCCGTCCGCGGAACGCCTTCCCTGCCGTGGCGTCTCAAGGACTGGACGCGGCTTTTGTTGCACGCTATGCTGGATGATCTCGATGGGCGCCCGCCAGCCACGGCCGGCCGACCCTGCGATTCCAGGTGGCGTCTTGTTGCGCAAGCATGGATTTCCCGGGTTTCCCCCGGTCGCCACAGCACTCTTTCAGGCCGCCCGCGCGGGCAGCCACCGTCACAACGATCGAAGATAGCGTCTTACGTCAAGGAAGCGGGAATTGGGCCGGTTTTGCCGGCTGTGCTATCCACCTTCGCCCCGGCGGCGAGGTCTCCCGCGCACATGAGATGAGCGACAACGTCGAAATTTCGGATACCCCGTTTCCCCAAAGCCCCGTCGTGCCCTCGCTGCTGGAAGGCGGCGCGCCGATCCAGTTTCGATGCCACAAGGCGATTGCCTGCTTCAATGCCTGCTGCAAGAACATCGACATCAGCCTGACGCCCTACGACATCGTTCGTCTCAAGCATCGGCTCGGCATCACGTCGACGGACTTCCTCACCCGCTATACCATGCCCTACGAGATGGAGAAGAATGGCATCGCCGGCGTCAAGCTGCGCCCGGTCGAAAACGGGACGGCGTGTCAGTTCATGACCGAAGAAGGCTGCAGCGTGTATGCGGACCGGCCGACCGCCTGCCGATACTACCCGGTGGCGCTCCTTTCCATGCGCCGGCAGAACGAATATACCGAGCGCGAAGCCTATGCCCTGGTGGAGGAAGCGCACTGTCTCGGGCACCAGGAGGCGCGAACGATCACCATCGACGCGTATCGTCAGGAGCAGGGCCTGCCCGAGTATGACGATGCCGGCCGCGGCTGGCGCCAGCTGATCCTAAAGAAGAAGTCGTCGGGCCCCACGGTCGGCACGCCGTCCAAGCGCAGCCTGCAGTTCTTCTTCATGGCCTGCTACGATCTGGATCGTTTCAGAGAGTTCGTCGCGAGTGATGCCTTCGCCGACGTCTATGCGTTGGACGACGCGCTGCGGACCACCGTCCTGAACGATGAGATGCAGCTGATGGAATTCGCCTTCCGCCTCATTCGCCAGATCATGTTCAATGAAGTCACGATTCCGGTCAGGGACGACGCCCTGCAGAAACGCCAGGCCCGCAAACAGGAGCGCGATGCGGTGATGGCCGAGATCGCCGCGAAGGTGGGTCCCATCGAGGGCACGCCTCTGGAGGACGAACGCTACACCTGCTCGAACCCCGATAGCTGAAGGGACCTCTCATGAACGCACGGATGCTGAAGACAGAGGAATATCTCGTCGAGAAAGAGCCCTACTATGAGCCCGTGGGCAACGAGGTGGCGATCTTCGAGGCGGCCTACCGCAATCGCCTGCCGATTCTGCTCAAAGGACCGACCGGCTGCGGCAAGACGCGCTTCATGGAGCATATGGCGTGGCGCCTCAAGCGGCCGCTTGTCACGGTCTCCTGTCACGATGATCTGACGGCGTCCGATCTGGTCGGCCGCTATCTCGTCAAAGGCGGCGAGACCCTCTGGGTCGACGGCCCGCTCACCCGTGCCGCGCGCACCGGCGGGATCTGCTATCTGGACGAGATCGTCGAGGCCCGCAAGGATACCATGGTCGTACTGCACCCCCTGGCCGACGACCGCCGGGTACTGCCCATCGAGAAACTGGGCGTGCTGCTCGAGGCAAACCCCGAGTTCTGCCTCGCCATTTCGTACAACCCGGGCTACCAGAGCGTGCTCAAGGACCTTAAGCAGAGCACGCGCCAGCGCTTCGTGGCGTTGGAATTCGACTACCCCTTTCCCGAGTTGGAGAAGAAGATCATCGTGGCCGAAACCGCCATCGATGCGCCGGTCGCGGAACGGCTGGTCAAATTCGCACATATGACGCGCAACCTCAAGGGAAGCGGCTTGGAAGAAGGCGCAAGCACCCGCCTGCTGGTTCATGCGGCCAAGCTCATCGTCACCGGCGTGGCTCCCGTGGCAGCCTGCCGCAGCGCTATCGCCCAGGCGCTCACCGACGATGCCGAGATGCTCGCCGCCGTCCAGGAACTCTCCTCCTCGCTGTTTTAGCGCCGGCGCTACTCCCGGGGCCTTTCCATCCATGAGCGAACTCACGCCATTGACGGTTCAAGACATCGCGCGCGCCCTCGAAGAATGGCTCGAGGTCGAGTTCACCTTCCTGCAGGTCGGCGAACTGGCCACCGCCATCGCCGGACTATCGCGCCATGATCAGGATTTCCTGCTCGACTGGACGCGCCGGATATCGACCACGAATATCGAGATCGCCTATCAGTTTGCCCGCCGCGCCCTCTCCCGGCTCGCTCTGGTGGACCGCCGCATCCTCGAGGCGTGGGCGCTGCACGCCATGGACACCTATGATTCGGTGGGCCTGCGTCCCGCGCTCGGCATCATCCAGCAGGACCCTTTCGCAGGCCATGGCCACGAGCGGGCGGCAGGTGCCTTGTTCGACGACGTTCGGGGCATCCTGCTGACATTCGTGCGCGGCCTGTCCGGCCGGCCGCTCAAGATCGCGCAGGGAGAGGTGCCATACACGGACACCGAGACCCTCTTCCTGCCCCCGGTCGTCGCCCAACTCCCCAGCCTGCAAGACAACTTCGCGCTGTGCAAGGCGACCGCCACCTTCCTATGGGCGCAGACCCGCTTCGGCAGCTTCCGCAGCGGGCTCACGAGCGTCTTCGCCGGCTACCCGGATCCCGATCGCGCCGCCGCGCGCTTCCACGCGCTGGAATCCCTGCGATTGGACACCTGCATCGGCCGGGAATTGCCCGGCTTGGCCAGAGACATCCGACGCCTGAATGCGGCACTCGGCCACGACGGCCTGCCCGCACCCTGGGCGTCCTATCGGGACATACTGTCGCAGCCGGCAGCCCGCGCCGAGGATACCCTGGCGCTGCTGGCGAGCGCCTATGCGGCGCCCGCGCTGCCATTGGCCTTTTACCACGGACATTTGCGCTTGGCGGCGGTCGAGCAGGCCATGAGCCAGCGCATGCAGCGCGAGAAGGTATGGCTTCGCGTGAAGCTGGCGGAACTCGCAGAGGAGCTGCACCCCGCCCATTCGCCCGCGGAGGGAACCCCCCCGCAGTTTGCCGTCACCCAATCCGACGACGACAAAACGGGCCTCGCCCAGCTGGAACTCACCTTGGACGGCGTCCCGCTCGCGCCACCTGAGGGGGTTCGCCAACTGCTCACCTCCATTCACCTCGATCTGGGCGGCATACCGGCCGATTATCTCACTCCGGCCGGGCCCGGCGAATACGATCTGCAGCAATGGGCGGAACGGACCAAGGATCCCGACGACGTCTGGCAAGGGACCTACCATGAGGAAGGCGCCACGCTCTATCGGGAATGGGATTTTAGGCGCCAGCATTATCGCAAGAACTGGTGCGTGATGCGCGAGAAGGACGTGCTGCCGGTTGACGACGGCTTTGCGGAGCAGGTGCTGCAAAAATATAGCGGTTTTGTGAGCCGCTTGCGCCAGTCGTTCGAGATGATGCGTGATGAGGACCGCCTCTTCAAGCGGCAATCCAATGGGGACGACGTGGACATCGACGCTTTGGTCGAGGCCTTGGCCGATGCGCGGGATGGCCGCGAAATGAGCGAGTGCCTGTTCACCCGCATGCACCGGGCCGAGCGCAACATCGCGGTGATGTTCATGATCGACATGAGCGGGTCGACCAAGGGCTGGATCAACGAGGCGGAACGCGAGGCGCTGGTGCTGCTGTGCGAGGCGCTGGAGACCTTGGGGGATCGTTACGCGATCTACGGATTTTCCGGAACCACCCGCAAGCGTTGCGAGCTCTATCGCATCAAGCGCCTCGACGAGCCCTATACCCAGGAAGTGCGCGCCCGCATCTCCGGCATTCGGCCCCAGGATTACACGCGCATGGGCTTTGCGATCCGCCATCTCACCGAGCTGCTGGCGGCGACCGATGCGCGCACGAAACTCCTCGTCACGCTATCGGACGGCAAACCAGACGACTACTTCGACGGGTATCGGGGGGAATATGGGATCGAGGATACGCGGCAGGCATTGTTTGAGGCGCGCCGCAGCGGCATTCACACATTTTGCGTCACCATCGACCAAGAGGCGCAGGGCTATCTCCCTCATATGTATGGCCGATCGAATTTCGTCCTGATCAACGAGGTGCGCCAGCTGCCCCTCAAGGTGGCCGACATTTACCGCCGCCTCACGACTTAGGTCAGCTCCCGCCTTTCAACGACAGCTTGCGCAAGCGTCCCGCTGTCGACATGTTCGAGCTCCCCGCCCACCGGCAATCCCCGCGCGATGCGACTGACGCGCATGCCGCGCGAGCGCAGCAGCTCGCCGATATAGTGGGCTGTCGCCTCGCCCTCCATGGTGAAGTTGGTGGCGAGAATCACCTCCTCCACCTCGCCGTCGAGCGCCCTTTTGAGCAGCCTGTCCAGAGGGATGTCTCGGGCGCCGACGCCGTCGAGGGGCGAGAGGCGCCCCATCAGGACGAAATACATCCCGTTGTAGCACTGCGCCTGCTCCATCATCAGGAGATCGGCCGGCATCTCGACCACGCACAGCACGCGCGCATCGCGCCTCGGGGAGCCGCACAGGGCGCAGACATCCTGCTCCGTGAAGTTGTTGCATTTCTCGCAATGACGCACCCGCGCCAACGCGCCGGAGAGCGCCTGAGAAAGCCTTTGGGCGCCCGCCTGGTCGCGCTGCAGGAGGTGGTACGCCATGCGCTGCGCCGATTTTGGGCCCACACCGGGCAGGCAGCGCAACGCCTGCATCAGGTCTTCAAGGCTGGAGGGCATCTTCATGGAAGGTCGATTGTGCGGCGCGGCCTCAGATACATATCCTGAACCTCCCCATGGCTAAAGCCAGGGGCTTGCGCTCATACTTGGGCAAGGCACTCTAGCGAGGCTAGAACGGCATCTTGAACCCCGGGGGCAGCCCCATGCCCGCGGTCAGGCCGCCCATCTTCTCCTGAACCGTCTGGGCGACCTTCCTGACCGCGTCGTTCATCGCCGCCGCCACGAGGTCTTCGAGCATTTCCTTGTCGTCGGACAGCAGGCTGTCGTCGATGCTCACGCGCCGAACGTCATGTTGGCAGGTCATCACCACCTTGACCATTCCCGCACCGGACTGACCTTCAACCTCGACGCTCGCCAGCTGGTCCTGCATCTTCTGCATGTTTTCCTGCATCTGCTGGGCCTGCTTCATGAGGTTGCCCAAACCGCCCTTCAGCATGTCTGCTCTCCTTTGCCATCGGCCGACTTTGAACCGACCGGCTTGATCGTGGACTCAATCAGGCGTCCATCGAAATTCTCGACCAACTCCCGGACGAAGGGATCGTCCTGGATCGCCGCCACGGCCGCTGCCTGGCGCTGTTCCTTCTCTTTCTGCTCGATCCGCGCAGGAATCTCCCCGGTCACCGTACCAACCGAAAACTCCACCTGTACGCGGTTGCCGAGCTGCTCCCGGAGCGCGTGCAACAAGCGTTCCTGGTACGCCTTCTCAAGCAGGTGCTTATGCTCCTCCGGTACGCACAGCGCCAGGCGCACGCCGTCGCTGGTTTTTAGCTCACAGTGCTGCGCCAGCATTTTGGCCATGCCGACCAATTTGAGTTTCGCAACCAGCGCATGCCATTCCCCGCCCGACGGCAGTAGGACATTGCTGCCCGTCGCGGGCGGCACCGCGATGGATACGCCTTGCGCCTGTTCCGGCACTGCCCGCGTGGGAGCCCCGCTCGGCGCAGCCGGACGGCGGGCGCCGGCTTGGCTCTCTCGCGGCATACCGCCGGCAGCCGGGGCGAACGCCAGCATACGCAGCAAGGTCATGGTGAATCCGGCGAATTCGTCCGGTGCCAGCCCCAGATCGCGCCGCCCCAGCGCCGCAATCTGATAGTACAGCTGCACCGCGTCCGGCGAAAGCTGCTGAGCCAACGCCAGAATCTGGGCACGCTCCGAGACGTCTTCGGCCAAGGCCTCCGGCACGACTTGCGCGAGGGCAATCTGATGCAAGAGCACGCCGAGTTCCTGCAAGGCCGCGTCGAACGAGACGTTACGCGCCGCCATGTCATCGGCAATGTCCAAAAGGGGCTTCCCTTCCCCCGCGCCGAGGGCGCGCAGCACATCGAACAGGTAGCTCCCGGACGCCGTCCCCAACATGCCGCGCACGACCGCTTCGCTGACTTGCCCATTGCCGTACGCGATGGCTTGGTCAAGCAGGCTCAGCGCATCGCGCATGCTGCCTTGCGCGCCCCGCGCCAACAGCGCCAAAGCGGCGTTGTCGCCCTCTACGCCCTCTGCGCGAAGAATGCGCTCCAACTGCCCGGAAATCAGTGCGGGAGGCAGATGCTTCAGGCCAAATTGCAGGCATCGCGACAGGACCGTCACGGGAATCTTTTGCGGATCGGTCGTCGCGAGAATGAACTTGACATGCTCCGGGGGCTCCTCCAATGTTTTGAGCATGGAATTGAAGGCGGCCTTGGACAGCATGTGCACTTCGTCGATGATGTACACCTTGAAGCGGCCACTGGTCGGCGCATACTGGGCGTTATCCAATACTTCCCGCATGCTGTCGACGCCCGTGTTGGACGCGGCGTCGAGCTCGAGGAGATCCACGAACCGTCCATCGTCGATCTCGCGGCACGCCGCGCATGTCCCGCAGGGCGCGGCAGTGATGCCGGTTTCGCAGTTGAGCGATTTTGCGAGGATGCGCGCGATCGTGGTCTTTCCGACCCCCCGCGTGCCGGTGAACAGGTAGGCGTGATGCAGCGTCTGCCGTTCCAGCGCGTGGGTGAGCGCCCGGACGACGTGCTCTTGCCCTGCGAGATCGGCAAACCGCCGGGGCCTCCACTTTCTCGCGAGCGCTCGATAACTCATCTGGGATTCCGCAAGAGCATCCTTGATGGGATACGGGTGGCGAGCCCAACCCCCGGCACTTGCGGTAAGTAGCTGTGGCTGCTTCCTTCCGGACCTGACCAGGTTCACCACGCCGCAATGCGGGGAGGCCCGCCATTGACTCTAAGCATCGCTGCAGTGCCTTGCCGCCCCAATCATGCGCACCCGCGTGATCGGCAGCAAGCTGCCCCGCAGCGCTTCAACAAGCTGTAGAAGACCCCATTTTACTGGGACTCGACGCCAAAGTCACCCGCAATTTGCTGCTGCACGGACCATGCAGGGGCGCTGTCCGGGGAAGCGCCGGATGCCTTCCCCGGGCCATCGACTTCGCCGCCCGAGGTCGTGCACCCTCCCGAAGGCGTGCTGGCAGGATTGACACGTTCTGGAGGGCAGCGCGCCAAGCGGACCGGCCAATAGGAGCGGCCGTCATCAACGCGCGGGGCGCAAGCATCTAGCGCGAGGGATGTTCTTCCACACCCCGGGGCGCAGGGCCACCCTCCCCGCTGCGATGGCGCGCCTTCACTGCGGGAAGTGTCGGCATCCGTGCGTGGGACACGGCGTTGGGGCGACGAGCGTCGGGCCAGGAAGGGCTCGGCGGATACGGGAACAGCCGGCCAAAATCTCACGCGCGGAATTGCCGCGCGCCGCGAAGCCCCCGAAGCGAACCGGGAAATGTGCGAGAATAGCCGCCATGGCACTTGTTGGAAAGAAGACAGCTACCCGCGTATGACCAATCGTAGACATCTGATGTAAATGAAATGGGCCTCACGATCGAACAGCTTTTGCCGAAATCTCTCAACGAAGAACTCAAGAACACCCTCCTTGATCTCGAGCTTCGGGCGGCCAGCGCGTCTGACGCGGACGCCGTCGATTTCATGGAGAATATCGCTTCTCGAAATGAGGCTGCGGCCATCCGCGAAGTGCTGGGGAACGTCGAGGCGGCCTATGTCAGGTTGATCAGCGAACACGAAAGCAGGGCGTCCCCGGATGCATACATCATCACGGGCGTGCCTGGGTCGGGGAAGAGCGTTCTCGCGCACGACCTCGTCGAAAAGACCGGCGGCGTCTATATCTGTGGCGACGAGATCAAGAAGTCGTTCATTCGCGAAATAAGGAACCATCCGTTACTCGCCCAGAATTCACGCCTCACGGATGCTGTCTTCCTCCACCGCCTGACCTCCCCGATCAACTGGTGTCTATACGATTACGCGATCTGGCATCGCAAAGACGCCGTCGTGGAGATGATCGGGAGCGACTCGAAGCTTGATGCGCAAATGATCTTTGCGCTCGCGAAGACCCACAAGGTTTCGCTTTTTCATGTCGCGACGCGAATCGAGAACTCAATCGAAAACGCGATTTCCCGCTATTTCGATCCCGCAAACGCGGATTACGGACGCTACATCTCCCTCGTGGACATTGCCGAAAACCACAGCAAAATCATCAAGGCATTCAATGAAACCGTGTGGACGCTGGCGCTGAATGGGCTCGATTGCCAGGTCACGGTTTTTGACAACTCGGAGCGCACCATGGTATCGATTTTCGATGCGAAGATCGCTCGAAATTCCTTGCCGGACCTGTCGGACTTTACGCGCGCGGTGAGACAAATGGATGATCGTTTCAAGGACAGCCGAACCGAAGCGCCCGATTGTCCTTTATAGCCTCGACCAAGCCGCCGCCCGACGGGCCGATTTTGTGCGAGGCCTTTACCTTCCATCGGCGACCTGCGCCCCCATGTCCTCGCCGGCGGGAAAACCCCATCTTGAACGCGTCAGTTCTCCGGCCCGATGCCGTAAACACGGTCGCCGGAATGCACATCTAGCCGCTCGCCCCAGAACCCTTGTATGATGGTACCTGGACGTTATAACGACCGATGGGGAGCCCTAAAGGGCCCGCACCCGCACGAAGTGCTCTAAGCGCGATGCCTGATGAAATGCATCAAGATCAGGAAGCCGGAGACAGGACTTCTTGCCCACATCGCACGCCTTTTTCCAGACGAACAATTTGAGCGAGTGATTGGGCAGTGAGCGGATATGGACTCAAGTCGAACTCGGCATGCGAAAAGGTCTTCCCATGCCCATCAAAACCTTGAGGCCGTCCGGCCGATGTCGGCATCACGACTGCGCCTGAGACCGGGCGGCGCTGGAGCTCGCGTCTTGTGCCCCAGTCTTTGCTCATCATCAAGGCGGGGCCCGCCCGCTGAAGCAGGGGCGAAACGTCCACATCAAAATCTTGCTCGACCGAAAAGGGGAAAAGAATGGCCGCACTGCGCTTTCGTTTTACCCGTAGGAAACCAAGATACCTATGGGTAGCCACAGTCATCCTACCCTGGGTCGCGGCGCTTTTTCTGCCGTTCAGCGTCGCCGAGGCGCAGTTTGGCGCCGCCACCAGTGCCGGCGTCGACTCTACGCTCCGCTCCGCACAGGAGAGGGTCGGTATGGATGCCTTGACGCGCCATGGCTGTGGAACGCCGGGGGGATGTACGCCAGTCCCCCCCGGGTGGAGCGAACTGCGGGTTGTCGTTAATTTCCCTTCGGCGTACGGTGGCTATTCGGGGTGGGTAAATTCCGCTGAACTGGTGCCGGTGGGCAAAGCCATTGGTGCATTTGTCGGTGGTGGGCCACAACCCAAAGGCACCTTGGTTCGACCGGCTTGGCGAGCGGGCGCCTCTGCCATCCAAACCGACTTGTGCGCGCCCGCCGGACGGAAATACTGGCTTGTCGTAGATTCTGGGGAGGCGAGGGTCCTGATCGGTGAACTGGCTGTCGGAGCCGCGCCAGGGCCCTACCAACTGGTTGGGGAAGCCCCTCCGCTCGGAGTCCCGGCAAAGAGGGCGCAACCGGTTTCCAATCAGCCTGGGCCACCGCCAGCCAAGGGGAGGGCTCAGCCGATACCGGCGCGATGCAACCCTGATATACCGGCTTATGCGCAACGCGGCTGCGTGGTCGGCGCGTCGCCAACCCCGAGGGATGGATCTATTCCGCCGCCATCCCGGGGGCACGATTGCAACCCGGACATTCCCCGATACAGTCAGCCCGGTTGCCACTAGAAAGACCGGCCTCTTCCCGAGGTCTGCCCGACGCTAAGGTCGTGTGCCCTCTTCCAGAGCAACGCGACAGCCGCCCTTGCCTCGGGCTCCGTGTGGGTCGGGTCGTAAACGGCGTCCTGGCGCAGCCATTCAGCAAAATGAGCGGTCAAGGCTGAGTGCCGCCAGGACGATAGGCGCATACCCCATGGCTGATGGACGCGCGGCGTGGGCGGAAAGGGCTATCTTGCGGCCTCTTCATCGACACGACAAGGCCGGTTCCAACCTGCTGTTCGAGCAGATGGTCATGGTTGCGCAGCCTCTCGAATGGGAAGGCTGAAGGCCGGCCTTCCACCGGGCAGGCTTCCACTCCGAATGCGATCCGGGTGCCCATTGCGGAAAAGGTTGCCGCCACCTGCCCACGATCCCTTATGCCCCACCCAGCGTCTTGCAGCCATGTCGACACCGTGCGCCATCTCGTGCTTGTCATTCAGACGCCACCTTGCCGCCAACCGGCGATCTTGCGACACGACGCAACTTCACACCCACCGTTTGACTCATGCATGCCGGAATCACGAGGACGCGAGACTCGCCCGACCATTCCGCCGATAGCAAATAGCAATAATCGGACTTGCATATCCGCATTAATCAATACCGCCCCCGTTTCGCCACCTGGTCTGTGTCGTTTGGCGCATACAAGGGCTGCGCATTGGGCTACGATGGGCCGAAATGCCTCAATTCTTGGGAGAAGACGCGTGTACAGGGATGGGGGTGACTGGGGCGATTAGCCTCTCGGTAACTGCGCCAATCGGGCGACAAAACGCCTGCTCCTTTGCATTTTCTGCACCCTCGCGGCGTAGCGGTTCGTGCCTGTACGGCGCTCAGCGATATCCGGAGAACGACAACTGAGCTCGGTTGACGCGGCGGGATCGCTTTGCAGTACACAGCGAAGCACGCATCCGCTTCGTTGCCTGAGAGACATCATCACCCGCCAATAGTATAAGGAATGGGCAATGGAGAGTGTTGACGACGCCGCATGCGAGGACGAAGTGGAGGAACGCGCCTCCCCTTTCCTCGGCACCCCGGGCGATGGGGAAGACGCGTCCCAAGACCTGCGCGGCGGCGCCATCCCACCATGCTGGAACGAGATCAGCCGCAATGCGCCGCTTCCCACTGAGAACGGGCGCCCACTCGCGCAATTGGCGAAGCACGGAGATCCCACAGCGCGTTGGAAGAGGGTCGCGCACGACTTCCGCTTAGTCGTCACAATCGCCAAACGCGATAGCAATCGGGGCCTTTCCTCCCTGGATCTGACTGAGGACGGGAACCTTGGCCTCCTGCGCGTCCCCAAACAAGTCGATCCGGACCGCGGTTTCCCGTTCGCCACCGATGCCGCATGGTGGGGTCGCCAAAACATTGAGCGCGCGATCATAAACCCGTCGCGCACGATCCGGGGGCCCATTCACCTACTCCGCAGCATGAACACCCACCTTCGCGCCGTCCACGAACTACAGGCACCGAACGGCGAGGATCCCATCCTGCGCCAAGTGGCCCAGCGACGCGGCGAGCCTGTTGAGGAAGTCCGCGGGGTTCCCGAGCCGCACGAACGGATCGCGCCGCTGGAGGCACCCTGGCAGTTCCAGTCGTCGAGCACCCGGAGAGAATTCCTCACCGATGAGGCAACCGAGAATGCTTCCGCGCTCGCTGCTGCTTCGAAGGTGGCGCGCGAAAGGGTTGCCAGGCCGTTCTGGATGCCCCAAAGCAATTTCGCGCCAGGGTGGCAGATGGCGACATCGCCAAGACGATCCTCTATCGATCCCGCGAGCCGGTTCGCGCGCGTCAAGCGCATCGCCTCCAGCGCCGGGGCCCGCGGCGAAGCAGGCGGCACCCGGCCCGAGCGGACCGCATGCTGATTGCGCCTTGCAAGTCCGGGAGCACCTATGACGCGACGTGATGAGCAATTCTACCAATGGGCGGACAACTCCCCGGATGCGGTATTCGTCGGCGTCCACGGATATTTTCGCTATCTGAACCGTACAGCAGTGCAGATGTTCGGAGCGACCTGCGCGGCCCAGCTGTTGGGCAAGCGCATCATTGATTGCGTCCATCCGGAGGCGGAGGACCGGGCCGCCGACCGGGAATTGGAGCAGCGCGTGGTCGCCCGCACTCAGGAACTCCAGGAGAAGGAGAGATTCCTGCAGGAAATTCTCAACGCCATACCGATCCCGCTCTTTTTCAAAGAACTCAACGGTCGCTATCTGGGGTGTAACAACGCCTTTGCTGCAGTGACTGGCAAAACGGCCGCCGAGATTCGCGGCAAGACCGTTTTTGACCTGTGGCCGCATGATCTGGCCACGATCTATCACCAAAAGGATCTTGAGCTGCTGGATGCCCCGTCGCCCCAGCACTACGAGTCCGAGATGGTCGACAAGTTCAGCCAGGTGCGACAGGTCCTCTATGCCAAGAACGTGTTCTCGAACGACCGAGGCGAACGGGCGGGCATTATCGGCGCCTTCATCGACATCACCGAGCGCAAACGAGCCGAAGCGGAACTGGCCGAACGAAGCGCGGCGCTCACCCGCGCAAATGCAGAGCTGAGTCTCGCGGCGAGCGTTTTCCACGAATCGGTGGAAGGAGTCCTGGTCACTGATGCCGAGAGTACTATCCTTTCGGTCAACCCCGCCTTCACTGAGATCACCGGGTACACGGCAGCCGAGGCGATAGGCCGTAAGCCGCGCCTGCTGCGCTCCGATCGCCATGACCGCGAGTTCTACCGGTCCATGTGGGACACGTTGATCAAGGACGGCCGCTGGCAGGGCGAGATCTGGAACCGACGCAAGAGCGGAGAAGCGTATCTGGAGTGGCTGACCATCAACCGTATTATTGATGCCTCGGGCCGGCCCGTTCGCTATGTTGCGGTCTTCCACGACATTACCGAGATGCGCAGCAAGGACGAGCGCATCCGACATCTCGCCTTTCACGACGCGCTGACGGGACTCCCGAACCGGTCCCTGCTGCACGATCGGCTGGAACACGCACTGGCCCGGGCCAAACGCGAGGGCCGCCGGCTGTCAGTGTGAGGTAGCCTGATAAAAATGGACACTCCAACTTGGTACACTAACCGAGAAGGAGGAATCATGAGAAAGCTGCAGCAATACACGCCGGAGTTTCGTGCCGAGGCGGTCAAATTGGTGT
>JAJYKK010000107.1 GCA_021788645.1 Pseudomonadota bacterium | reverse complement strand
GCCCCCTGCCGGACGTTCTTGCGAGGCGCTCCGGAGCCGCCTTAGCGAGGCGCGTCCTGACGCTTGCGAAAATGATAGGCGATCGGTTCCATGCCTTGCCGCTCATAGAACCGATGCGCATCCCTTCGTTGCAGTCCCGAGTCGAGATGAATCTGTTCGCACCCCTGTCTCGCCGCGAAATCTTCCAGCCACGAGAAGAGCCTGGCGCCGTATCCGAGAGCGCGATGCGCCGGGAGCGTAACCAAGTCCTCGACGAACGGGTAGCGGCCCCACGACAGGCGCTGGCCCAGCCGGAAGCCGGCCACCGCCACCGGCCGGCCGGCCACCCGCAGACAGGCCAGCAAATAGCCGCCTTGCTGCTGGGAACGCACCCGGGAGACGAACGCCGCTTCGCGAAGGTCGGCACGCAACTCGCGCATGACCGGGTAGGCGGCGGCGATCTCGGCATCGGAACGGGCGAGCCCGATGGTTGCGGCCTCTGCGGACAGTTCCGGCGGCAGGCGGCTCACTGCCCCGGCCGCCGCAATCAGGGGTGCGCCCGCACCCTGCGGATGCGGGCGCCGAGCTGCGAGAGCTTGCCTTCGATGCACTCGTAGCCGCGGTCGATGTGGTAGACGCGGTCCACCACGGTCTCACCCTGGGCGATCAGTCCCGCGATGACGAGGCCCGCCGAAGCGCGCAGGTCGGTGGCCATCACCGTGGCACCGCTCAATGCGGACTTCCCGCGGATGACCGCCGCGTTGCCTTCCACCTCGATGTCCGCGCCCATCCGCTTGAGCTCCTGAACATGCATGAAGCGATTCTCGAAGATCGTCTCGGTGATGAGCGAGGTCCCTTGCGCCACCGTGTTCATCGCCATGAACTGGGCCTGCATGTCGGTCGGGAAGGCGGGATAAGGCGCCGTCCGCAGGTTGACCGCGCGCACCGGCTGCCGCATCTCGAGGCTGATCGCATCGGGCGCGGCCTCGATCGTCGCGCCGGCCTCACGCAGCTTCTCGACCACCGCTTCCAAGTGATCCGCGCGCGCCTCCAGGAGGCGCAGCCGGCCGCCGGTGGCCGCGGCCGCCACCAGGAAGGTGCCCGCCTCGATGCGATCCGGCATCACCCGGTACTGGGCGCCATGGAGTCGCGCGACCCCCTCGATGCGGATCACGTCGCTGCCCGCCCCTTCGATCCTCGCCCCCATGGCGGTGAGGCACTGCGCCAGGTCGACCACCTCGGGCTCGCGGGCGGCATTCTCGATCACGGTCGCGCCATCGGCGAGGGCCGCCGCCATCATCAGATTCTCCGTGCCGGTCACGGAGACAAGATCCATGAAAATGCGCGCACCATGCAGCCGTTGCGCGGCGGCCTCGATATAACCGTGCTCGATGCGAATCGTCGCGCCCATCGCCTCGAGCCCCTTGATGTGCAGGTCAACCGGTCGCAGGCCGATGGCACAGCCGCCCGGCAAAGAGACCCGGGCCCGTCCGCAGCGCGCGAGGGTGGGGCCGAGGACCAAAATGGACGCGCGCATGGTCTTCACGAGGTCGTAGGGGGCCACAAGATGGTCGAGGTTCGCGCCGGACAGCCGTACCGCGGTGCCCTCCCGCGCCACCTGCATGCCCATCTGCGCCAGCAGCCCCAGCATGGTGTGGACGTCGCGAAGCTGCGGGACGTTGTCCACCAACAGGCTGTCGCCGGTCAGCAGCGCCGCGCACAGAATCGGCAATGCGGCATTCTTGGCGCCGGAGACATGCACCTCGCCGGACAAGGGCACGCCACCCTGAATGAGGAGCTGATCCATAGGCGTATTTAGCAGGTGGGAGGCAAGGGGAAGACGAAATCGATGGCGCCGGGCGGGCTCAGCCGCGCGCGGCCCACTGCTCGGGCGTCAACGTCTTCAGGGACAGCGCATGGATCTCCTGGCGCATGCGATCCCCCAACGCCCCATAGACCAGCTGGTGTTGCTGAACCATCGATTTGCCGCGGAAGGCCTCGCTCACGATGACGGCCTCGAAATGGTGCCCGTCGCCGTCCACCGCCACGTGCAGACACGGGAGGCCGCGCTCGATATAACCTTGGATGTCGCTTGGGCTGGTCATGACAATCAGAATCGGAGCTTGTAGCCCGACCGCAGAAGTTGAAGGGTGAGCAATGATAAGGCCAAAAAGAAGCCGAACACAACCCCGAGGCTGATCCACGGGCTAACGTCGGACAGTCCGAAGAACCCGTAGCGGAACCCGTCGATCACGTAGAAGAAAGGATTGAAGCGGGATAACGCCTGCCAAAAGGCCGGCAGCGAATGAATCGAATAGAAGACGCCGCTCAGGAACGTCAGAGGAACGATGATGAAGTTCTGAAACGCGGCCAACTGGTCGAACTTGTCCGCCCAGATGCCGGCGACGATGCCCGCCGCCCCGAGAATCGAGCAGCCGAGCAAGGCGAAGGCGGCGAGCCACAGGGGCTCGCGCACGGGCAGATGGGTGAACGCCATGGTGACCGCGAACACGCCCAGCCCCACGATGACCCCTCGGATCACCGCCGCCGTCGTGTACGCGAGAAAAATCTCCGGGTAGGACAGCGGCGGCAAGAGCAGGAAGACGACATTGCCCATCACCTTGGATTGAATGAGACTGGACGAACTGTTGGCGAAGGCGTTCTGCAAGGCGGACATCATGACGAGGCCGGGCACGAGAAACGCCGTATAGGAGACCCCCGGATAGACTTGCACCCGACCTTTCAGCGCATGGGAGAAGATGAGCAGATACAACAGCGCGGTCACGACCGGGGCCAGGATGGTCTGAAAGCCCACCTTCCAGAAGCGCAGCAGCTCCTTGTACAAGAGCGTGGAAAACCCCCGCATGCCTAATGCCTGCTCATGATCTGAACGAAGACGTCTTCCAGATCGGGCCGCTCGACGCTCATGTCGGCCACGCGCACGCCGGCCTCCCGCAGCACCCTGAGCACCTCCTCGGTCTCCCCATAGTCGCGCAGGCTCAGCGTATAGACGCCCTTCTCCTGGAGCGTCAAACGGGGCGCGAGGCTCGGAGGAAGCCGGTCGGGCACGAGCGCGAGACGCAAGCTGGGCTCCTGGGTCGCTCGGAGCAAGCTCTCCGTCGCATCGAGCGCCACGACACCCCCGTGCTTGAGCATCGCCACCCGCGTGCACAGATTCTGGGCTTCCTCGAGGTAATGGGTGGTCAATACGATGGTGTGGCCTTCACGGTTGAGCCCCTGGATGAATTGCCACAGGGAATGGCGCAACTCCACGTCGACGCCCGAGGTCGGCTCGTCCAAAACGATCACCGGCGGCTTGTGCACGAGCGCCTGGGCCACCAGCGCACGCCGCTTCATGCCGCCGGAGAGGTTGCGCATGTTGGTGTCGGCCTTGGGCGTGAGGTCGAGATGGTGCAGCAACTCCTCGATCCAGGCCTCGTTGCGGCGAAGCCCGTAATAGCCGGATTGAATGGTGAGAAACTCGCGCACGGTGAAGAACGGATCGAAGACCAGTTCCTGCGGCACCACGCCCAGGGCCCGGCGAGCCCGCCGATAATCGTGCCGGACGTCGAAGCCCAGGATCTCCACGCGCCCCTCATCCGCCCGCGCCAGCCCGGCGAGGATGCTGATCAGCGTCGTCTTGCCGGCGCC
>JAJYKK010000106.1 GCA_021788645.1 Pseudomonadota bacterium | reverse complement strand
AAGTAGCGATGCCCGGAAGGCAGACGCTTGCTTTTAAGCAGCCCGTCGCGCTCCCACCGGCGAACGGTTGAAGCTGATCGACCTATCCGGCGGGCGAAGTCGCTGATGTTGTAGTGCTTGTCCATTTCGATAATTATAGAAAGATATGAACAAGATTAAAGCATCAGTTAAAACCTCCCTGTGATCTCGCGTGTCGCGTGTCCTCGACGTGTCCGGGAGCACCGCCGCTTATGGATGGATGAGGCGCATCAGGTACCTGGCCTTCCTAACACTACTATAGACCATGCCGAAAATCGGCACGACCCGGGGGCATCTTCCAGACAATTCAGGTCCCGAACGGGCACTTAACGCCCCCCTCTGAAGAAGGCCGGACAAGGCGCCGGCTCGCACGCACCCAAACTCCACGACGCGGGCGGGCCTTGGCATGACCGCTCTCGCCGCCGATCCTCAGACGCCGTTGTCGTGTGTGCGCGGGGGGGGCCTTGCGAATCGTGCCTTTCTGCCTGCGTTTTCCGGTTCGCCGTGCGCGGCGCACCCTGGGTTCTCGGCCCCGCCGTTTCCGGATCATCGTCTTGCCCTGGACTGTCCCGACCGACGACCAAGGCGCCGCCCGTGCCGGTTGATTCTTCGGGGCTGGCGTGCCGCCCCGGCAGCTCATGCCCCTAAAGGGGTTGAATTGCCCAGCCCCCGTCCCCACTTGGGCATCATCTGGCCTATCCTGCGCCTTCGGTGTATATTCAATTTTGCTGATGTTGCACCCGCTCGGACGGGCCGGGCGTTTCCTTACCAACCGACACCAGGAGTCTTGCAGTGGAGCGTGAAGCGTTGCCGGCTCAGGCCTTCGAACGGGCCTATGAGCTGGACCTCAAATACGGCTGTTGCCCCCAGTGCGTGCTCACCGCCGTCAAGGAAACGATTGGGGGTATTACCGATGACCTCATCAAGGCGAGCCACGGCCTGTCTGGCGGTAGCTGCCTGGTCGGCAACGGAACCTGCGGGGCGCTGACCGGTGGCCTACTGGCCCTGGGCACGCGACGCGGTCGGGATGCGGACAAGCTGGACAAGGGACGAGGGATGGCGAATTTCCAGATCGGACGCCAACTGAGCGAGCGTTTCCAGCAGGAATTCGGCGGCACCTCGTGCGAGGACCTCCAGCAGCGATTCTCCGGGCGGACCTGGGATTTCTGGAACCCGGCGGAATACAATGCCTTTTCTGCGGCGCGGGGCGACCAGTGCGCTCGCGCGTCCGGAATGGTCGCGCGCTGGGTGATCGAGCTGTTGCACCCCGCCCCATCGACGGCGCTGCGCTGAGGGCTAAGGCTGGGTGACGATCGACATGACGCGCCATAACAGGCAATTCGAAGTCACCCGAACAATCCCTTTGGCGCCGCAGGCCGCGGAAACCCTCGCAGGCGCTCTCGACGCACTTCGGGCGACCGCGGGAATCATCGAGGCCCGCTTGGCCCGGCCCGCATCGCTCATGCTTCGCTATGATGCCGCCGTCATCGGCATCCGCGAGATCGAGAACTTCCTGCAAGGAACAGGCGTTGCCTGCAACACCACGCGCGCATGGCGCCTCAAATCGGCCTGGTATGCGTTTGTCGACGGCAACGCCCGCTCCAACGCCGCCTCGACCGGTGGGGCCTGCTGCAACCGTCCACCGCCCACGTCCAAACGCTAACCCTGGCCGGCCGCCCCTGCGGTGCCCGGCCCGCTCTGGGAGCATCCTATGCGTGACCGTGCCTTGCCCGCCCTGGAGATCGAGCCCCCGGCGCCGGCCGACGCCAGCGTCATCTGGCTGCATGGCCTAGGCGCGAATGGCTACGACTTCCAACCGGTGGCGCAGGCGTTGAGTCTTTCCGCGGTGCGATTCGTGTTGCCGCACGCCCCCGAGCGCGCCGTCACCCTCAACGGCGGCTACGTCATGCCGGCATGGTATGACATCACCGATCCCGATTTGCGGCTGGGGGAAGACGCGGTCGGTATCCGGACGTCGCAAGGTCAAGTGGAGGCGCTGATCGAGCGCGAGAACGAACGGGGCATTCCGGACGCGCGCATCGTGCTGGCCGGGTTCTCGCAAGGGGGGGCCGTCGCCTTGCACACGGGCTTGCGCCACCCCACGCGCCTGGGCGGCATCCTGGCCTTGTCGACCTATCTGCCCCTCGCCGCGACCGTGGCGGCCGAGGCCAGCCCAGCCAATTGCCACATCCCCGTGTTCATGGCACACGGATCATTCGACACCATCATTCCCCTGCCGCACGCGCTCGCCTCGCGCAATCAGCTCGTCGCGCTGGGCTGCGCCCTGGCCTGGCATGAATACCCCATGGCGCACACCGTGACGGCGCAAGAAATAGCGGATATCGGCCACTGGCTAAAATACCGGCTCGCCTTATAGGTCCGCGCGGTGCCGGACGCCGTCAGGAAGCGGGAGAGGAGGCGGGCGACGGCGGCCGATTCGGACGCTTCTCGACGATGACGGTCAGGACTTCGTCGCCGATCGAAAACGCCTGCTTGACCGTGCCCGTGACACGGAGATGCTCGCCCTTCGCGGGCAATGGCCGCGTCGTCACGACGTTGATCGACGCCGTCCCGTCATTGAGCGTGAACCATTTGACGAAGACCAAGGAGAAGACATCCGTGACATCGCCTTGCACCGTCACGGTGTGGTCGGCATACTCGCGCGGATTGTCGAGTATGCGCTTGATGGGCACGCTGCCCGTGCACCCGGCAACAAGGAGGAGCAGCGCGAAAGCGGCTGCGAGGGCCGCGCCTGTCCGACGCCCCATGTCCGTTACTCGGGCCAATGCTTGATGTAGCGCTTGAGAAGCTGGTTCTCAAAGCTGGCCTCGTGGAGGCATGCACGGGCCACGTCGTGAAACGAAATGATTCCCAGCAGATTCTCCCCCTCCATCACCGGAAGATGCTTGATCCGATGCTGGGTCATCACGCCGCGAACATAGTCCACGGTATCTTCCGGGCTACCGATGATCGGCTCGGTGCTCATGAGTTCGCTGACCGGAACGTCCTTGAGGTCGCACCCGCGATCATGCATCGCCCGCATGATGTCGCGCTCCGTCACGAGGCCCACCATCTCGCTGTTCAACTTGACGACGAGCGAGCCCACGTCATGCAGCACCATACGCTTCACGGCCTCCATCACGGGGCGATCGGGGGAAATGCTGAAAACGTCATCGCCGCCCTTGACGGTCAGGATGTCACGGATAATCATCAAACGAGCCCTCACTTATGATTTTCACCACCCCCGAAGGGCCGGCTAGGCCGGATACTCACGATCCCTGAGAACCATGAAGCGCACGGTTTGGTGCCTGAAACCTCCTATTTTGGCGCCAATACCCGAAATTTCATTTTAGAGGTTCTCTTCTGGCGTTTCAATCTTTCGTTGACCGTCCGCTGTCTGCGCGCAATTCGGGGCCGGCAGCGGCATCCGAGCCGGCGTCCCGATCGGTCCGTCCGACGCCTTCCGCGCGTTCGCGGCTACTTGAAGCGGGCAAGATCAGGCGCCGTCACGGGCTGTGCCGGCAATCCGGTGATGCCGGGAATTTGCGACAGCCGCGGCATGCCGCCCAGCACCTTCACCTGTCCGCTCTTCTGGTCCCGCCATACCAGCGTAGGCGTGCC
>JAJYKK010000057.1 GCA_021788645.1 Pseudomonadota bacterium | reverse complement strand
AGTCCGGCGGGTCACGTTAGGCGCGGGGTCGAGCCGCCAAAAACTATCACGACCTCTACCCGCCACCTTCCGCCCCGTAGTCTCTTTCATGTCCTGGGGTGGCGGCAACCACCATGATCGTTAGGCGGGAGGGCCGCCCTATTGGTGGTCTTTCCAGGCGCGCAGGGCGGCGAACACGCCCGCGGTATCCGCGAGCACGGTCCCGGCGTGGCGGGCGGCGCTGGCGGACACGGCCGGTTCGCCGCAACGCAGGAAGGGATTCGTCCGCCTCTCGAGGCCGACGGTGGAAGGCAGCGTCGGCTGGCCGGCCGCGCGCAGCGCGGCGACCATCGCCTCACGATCCTTGAGGGCCGCGTTGTCCGGTTCGACCTGCCGCGCGAAGCGGATGTTGGCCGCCGTATATTCGTGCGCGCAATACACCCGCGTGTCGTCCGGCAGAGTGGCCAGGGCGTTGAGCGAGGCGTGCATTTGCGCAGCGGTGCCCTCGAACAGGCGCCCGCATCCGCAACCGAACAAGGTGTCGCCACAGAACAGGGAATTTGCCCCATAATACGCAATGTGTCCCAGCGTATGCCCAGGCACGCCGAGCACCGACAAGACGAGGTCGAGTTGGGGAATCTGTACCTGGTCGCCGTTGTCAACTGGATGGGTGAGCGCGGGGATCGGCTCGCGGGCCGGGCCATAGACCGGGACGGGGTGGATGCGGGTGAGCGCGGCGTTTCCCCCTACGTGGTCGGCGTGGTGATGCGTGTTGACGATTGCCACGAGAGTGAGGTCGTCTCGCCGCAACGCCTCCAGGACGGGCTGGGCGTCCCCGGGATCGACGACTGCCGCGCGGCGGCCGTTCTTGAGCAGCCAGATGTAGTTGTCCCGGAAGGCCGGGATCGGTTCGATATGGAGCATGGGGCGATTTCCTCAAGCGGCTTCGACGGACCAGCCGGTCGGAGCCCCCTTTGCGTGACGACGGGGGTACCGACCCTGATAGGGTATCTAAGTACTTGCCAACGCCAATGTCAATGAATCGCTTGCATGACTGGTTTGCCAGCGAGCTTGGCCAGCACGTCCTGGCGGCGGAGCGGCTGAGGCTGGATGCCATGGTGAGCGATATTTTCGGCTTCAACGCCATGCAGGTGGGGTTCGAGGGGGTCGACCTGCTGCGGGCGAATCGCATTCCCTTCCGCTTCACGGTGGGGTTGGAGGAGGCGGCCGAGGTCCGTGCCGATGCCCGCGATCTGCCTTTTCTGACACAATCGCTGGATCTGGTCCTGCTCCCCCATCTGTTGGAGTTCCATGCGGCCCCCCATCAGGTTTTGCGGGAGGTGGAACGCGTCCTGATGCCCGAAGGCCACGTCGTCATCACCGGCTTCAACCCCTGGAGCCTGTGGGGCCTCTGGCGGCTCCTGCATCATGGTGCCCGTTCGATGCCGTGGTGCGGACGGTTCATCTCGCTCAGGCGCCTCAAGGACTGGCTCGCGCTGCTTGGGCTCGAGGTGACGGCCGGACAAGTGTGCTGCTATGCTCCGCCCATGGGACGGGCCGGCTGGGTCGATCGGTTCCGGTTTCTGGAAGCGGCAGGGGACCGCTGGTGGGCGCTGGCGGGCGCGGTCTACGTCCTGCAGGCGAAAAAGCGCGTGCGCGGGATGCGCCTGATTACGCCGCGCTGGAATGAAAAAAGGGTGGCGGAGAAGGCATTGGCGCCAGCCGCGCACAAGATCGGACATGTCGGACGGATGGGACTCAAGGAGAGCGCGTGACGGACGCACCGGCGAACACCGTGGATATCTTCACGGACGGGGCCTGCAAGGGCAATCCGGGGGCGGGGGGCTGGGGCGCCTTGCTGCGGTTTCAGGACGCGGAGCGGGAACTGTATGGCGGCGAGCCTGCCACGACGAACAATCGCATGGAGCTCACCGCGGTCATTCGCGCGCTCGAGGCGTTGACGCGTCCTTGCAGGGTCAGGCTGCACACCGACTCGCAGTATGTGCAGAAGGGCATCAGCGAATGGATTTTCAGCTGGAAGCGCCGGGGCTGGCGGACGGCCGACAACAAGCCGGTCAAGAATCTCGACCTTTGGCAACGCCTCGACGCCGCTGTCCAGCGGCACGAGGTGCAATGGATCTGGGTGCGTGGCCATGCCGGGCATGACGGCAATGAGCGCGCGGACAGCCTGGCCAACCGCGGGGTGCAATCCCTTCGGGGCGAGGCTTGACGCCGCGCGGAGGTCTCGTTCCCCGTGCTGCTGAGCGAACCACAGGGGCGTCAGCGGCCCCACGCAACCGCAACCGAACCCCATGCGACAGATCATTTTAGATACCGAAACGACAGGGCTCGAGCCGAGTCTCGGCCATCGCGTCATTGAAATCGCCGCAGTGGAACTCCTGAGTCGCCGCTTCACGGACCGCCATTTCCATGTCTACCTCAATCCGGATCGGGAGATCGACGAAGGGGCGGCACAGGTGCACGGGCTGACGGTGGAGTTTCTGCAGGACAAGCCGCACTTCTCCGATGTCGTCGACGAATTCATCGACTACGTGCACGGCGCCGAACTGATCATTCACAACGCGCCGTTCGACGTGGGATTCCTCGACCGGGAATTGTCCCTGGCCGGGCGCGGGAAGATCGCTGATCATTGCAGCATGATCACGGATACGCTGCGCATGGCGAAGGAACTGCACCCGGGTCAGAAGAACAATCTCGATGCGCTGTGCAAGCGCTATTCGGTCGACAATTCCGCGCGCACCCTGCATGGGGCGTTGGTCGACGCGCAACTGCTGGCGGAAGTCTATCTGGCCATGACGCGCGGGCAGGAGACGCTCGCCATCGATCTCGAGCCTATGGCCGCTGCAGGCGGCGATGCCGGGGAGATGGCCACCGCGGCGCTCGCCGTGCTGAAAGCGACCGAGGACGAACTGGCGGCCCATGAAAGTTACCTGGACGCCTTGGACAAGGCCAGCCGCGGACAGTGCCTGTGGCGGCGCCTGCAGTCCGAAGAAGGAGCCTGAGCGCAGCGCGGCGTTTCCGAATCCGCATCAAGCGTTATACTATCCCGCTTTCCCGCGCCGCTCCGACCCCCAAGGCGGGGTGGGGCACGTTCAGCCGACGGACCGATCGCGACATGGCAGTTCAGCACGACTATCAGGAATCCTCGATACGCGTTCTCAAGGGACTCGAGCCCGTCAAGGAACGCCCGGGGATGTACACGCGTACCGTTGATCCCACGCACATCATCCAGGAGGTGATCGACAATGCCGCCGACGAAGCCCTGGGCGGGTTCGCGAAGTCGATCGAGGTGAGCGTGCACCTCGACGGGTCGATCACGGTGGCGGACGATGGCCGTGGCATCCCCGTGGGGATTCATCCTGACGAGGGCGTGCCGGCGATTGAACTGGTCTTCACGCGACTGCATGCCGGGGGCAAATTCGACAAGCGCGATGGCGGCGCGTACGCATTCTCCGGCGGCCTGCATGGGGTCGGCGTGTCGGTCACCAACGCCTTGTCGACTCGCCTGGAAGCGGAAGTCAGGCGCGACGGCGGGGTCTATGCCATCGCATTCGCGCACGGCGAACTGCATACGCCCCTGACCCGCGTGGGCGAGTGCCCGCCGCGCCGCTCCGGGACGAAGGTTCGCGTGTGGCCGGAGGCCCGTTACTTCGAATCTCCGCGCGTGTCGATCAACGAACTGACCCACCTGCTGCGCTCCAAAGCGGTGCTGCTGCCCGGCGTCCGAGTCAGCCTGGCGGTGGAAAAATCCGAGGGATACGACACGCGCAGCTGGTCCTATCCGAACGGACTGCGCGATTATCTCTATGAACTGGCGGACGGCGACGAGCCGATCGCACCCGTCTTCGCGGGCGAGCGCTATGTCGCCCAGGCGAGCGAAGCCGAAGCCTTCGCGGCGGGCGAGGGCGCGAGTTGGGCCCTGGCGTGGTTCGATGAGGGGGGGGCGGGCGGCGAGTCGTTCGTCAACCTCATCCCGACGCTGTCGGGCGGGACCCACGAGGCAGGATTGCGTGCCGGTGTATTCGAGGCCGTGCGCTCCTTCATCGAGCACCACGGCTTGGCCCCTCGCGGCGTCAAGCTCCAGTCGGAAGACGTGTGCGCGAGGCTTCGCTTTGTGCTGTCCGCCCGCTTGCTCGATCCCCAGTTCCAGGGGCAAACCAAGGAGAAGCTGACGAGCCGCGATGCCTTGCGCCTGGTCAGTGCCATGGTCAAGGATCCGCTCGAAATATGGCTCAATGCGCACGTGGAGCAGGGCAGGGCGATCGCCGAACTTTCGCTCAAGCAGGCCCTCGCACGCATGAAGTCGGCGCAGAAGATCGTCAAGAGGAAGGGCAGCGGGGTGGCCGTGCTGCCGGGGAAGCTGACGGATTGCGAGTCGACGGATATTCGCCGCAACGAGCTCTTCCTGGTGGAAGGCGATTCCGCCGGGGGCAGCGCGAAGATGGGCCGGGACAAGGCGTTCCAGGCCATCTTGCCATTGCGCGGCAAGGTGCTCAATGCCTGGGAGGTCGAGCGCGACCGGCTCTATGCCAATGCCGAGATCCACGACATCGCGGTGGCGCTCGGCGTGGATCCGCACGATCCCGGAGGGCGGGCCGACCTGTCTGGGCTGCGGTACGGCAAGATCTTCATCATGTCCGATGCCGATGTGGATGGCTCGCATATTCAAGTGCTGTTGCTGACTCTTTTCTTTCGGCATTTTCCGAGGCTCATCGAGGCCGGACACGTCTATGTGGCCCAGCCGCCCTTGTACCGGATCGACGTGCCCGCGCAGGGGAAGAAGCGGCTGGCGCGCAAACTGTACGCCTTGGACGATCAGGAACTGGCGGCGCTTCTGGACAAGTTGCGCAAGGAGGGGTGCAAGGAGGATCACTGGTCGATCAGCCGCTTCAAGGGGCTGGGGGAGATGAATCCCGCCCAGTTGTGGGAGACGACGATGTGCCCCGACACCCGTCGCCTGGGCCAGGTCACGGTGGGTCCGGGCGGGCTCGAGCAGGCGCAGGCGGTTTTCGCGATGCTCATGGGAAAATCCGAATCCGCATCGCGGCGCGACTGGATGGAACGCCGCGGCAATGAGGTGGAAGTCGATGTCTGAGCGTGCCGGCCTGGGGGTGACCCCCGATCTGTTCGAATCGCTGTCCGAGTCGGGCGCGCCCCCGGTCCCTCCCCCCGCCGGTGCGAGTCGCGACGAGACCGGCGATGGCCTGCCGCTGGCGGACTATGCCGAGCGCGCCTATCTCGAGTATGCCATGTCGGTGGTCAAGGGCAGGGCGCTGCCCGACTATGCCGATGGGCAGAAGCCGGTCCAGCGGCGCATCCTGTATGCCATGCATGAAATGCGGCTAGGCGCCGAGGCGAAACCCGTCAAGTCCGCGCGGGTGGTCGGCGAGATCCTGGGAAAATATCATCCGCATGGCGATGCCTCCGCCTATGACGCCATGGTGAGGCTTGCCCAGGAGTTCACCATGCGCTATCCCCTGATCGACGGGCATGGCAATTTCGGCTCGCGCGACGGCGACGGCGCGGCCGCCATGCGGTACACCGAGGCGCGGCTCACGCGCCTGGCCGAGCTCCTGCTTGCCGAGATCGACCTGGGCACGGTGGACTTCGCGCCCAACTATGACGGCGCGTTCCAGGAACCCGCGGTCTTGCCGTCCCGACTGCCGATGGTGCTGCTCAACGGTGCCTCGGGCATCGCGGTGGGCATGGCGACGGAGATTCCCTCGCACAACCTGCGCGAAGTGGCGGAGGCGGCCATCGCCGTTTTGCGCCAACCGGCGCTCACCACGGAACAGCTTCTGGCCCACATGCCCGGGCCGGATTTTCCGGGGGGAGGACAAGTCATCACGCCCCCCAAGGACATCCAAGGCGCCTACGAGACCGGGCGCGGGAGCGTGCGCGTGCGGGCACGCTGGAGCGTCGAGGAACTTGCCCGCCGCGAGTGGCGGATCGTGGTCCACGAATTGCCGCACGGGGTTTCCGCGCAGAAGGTGCTCACCGAGATTGAGGAGGCCACCAATCCCAAGATCAAGGCGGGCAAGAAGGCGCTGACGGCCGAGCAGGTGCAGCTCAAGCAACTGATGCTGTCGGCGCTTGACAAGGCGCGTGACGAAGCCGACCAGCACCAGCCGGTACGGCTGGTGCTGGAGCCCAAGATGTGCCGCCAGCCGCCGGATGACTTCATGAACCTGCTGCTTGCGCATACAAGCTTGGAGACCAGCGTTCCCATCAACTTGGTGATGGTGGGGCGCGACGGTCGGCCGACCCAGAAGTCGCTCGCCGAGATCCTGCGCGAGTGGGTGAGTTTCCGTCTTGACACGGTCCGCCGCCGCGCGGCCTTCCGCTGGGATCAGGTCAGGCGGCGCATCCATATCCTCGAAGGGCGCATGCTCGTTCTGCTGCGCCTCGACGAGGTCATCCAGGTCATCCGCGAGTCGGACGACCCCAAGCAGGATCTGATCGCGCGTTTTTCGCTGACCGAGGCGCAAGCCGAGGACATCCTGGAGATTCGACTGCGGCAGCTCGCGCGTCTCGAGGCGATCAAGGTGGAGAAGGAACTTGCCCAACTGCGCGCCGAAGAGCAGGAACTCAGTGCCTTGCTCGCGAACCCCGAGGCCCTGCGGCGCTTGGTGGCCGCCGAGATCCGCAACGACGCCAAGCGCTATGGCGACGACCGGCGTACCCTGATTCTACCGACGGAGCGCGCGTCCGCGGGGGCGTACGTATCGGATGAGCCCGTGACCGTGATCCTCTCGCGCAACGGCTGGATCCGCTCGCGCGCAGGCCATGGGCTCGATATCGGCTCGCTCAGCTTCAAGGACGGCGACGCCCTGCTCGGCCATAGCGAGATCCGCAGCATTCACCCGGTGGTCTTGCTGGACAGCCGCGGACGTGCCTACACGCTGTCGGCCGCGGATGTGCCCGGCGGACGCGGGGACGGCGTGCCGGTGAGTTCCCTGGTGGATCTCCAGGAGGGCGCGGGCATCGTCCAGATGATCGCGGGCGATCCGGCCGACCGCTATTTGGTGGCGGGCAGCGGCGGGTATGGGTTCATTGCCGCGATTCGGGACATGATTTCGCGCGTAAGGGCCGGCAAGGCTTTCATGGCCCTGGATGCCGGCGAGCGCGTCCTCGCTCCGGCGCGCCTGTCCTGCACGGACAATCCGCATCTCGCCGTCTTGTCGGGCGATGGGCGTCTGCTCGTCGCCCCGTTGGAAGAAGTCAAGGAGATGGCCAAGGGGCGCGGCGTCGTCCTGATGAAGCTGGACAAGGAGGAATTCTTGCTGGACGTCGCGATGACCGACCTGACCGCGCTTGCGGTGGAGGGCACCGGACGGGGCGGGCGGCCCGAATGCCTGGACCTGCGGCCGAGGATGGCCGATTATGTGGGCCATCGCGGCCGCCGGGGAAGGCCGTTGCCCAAACCCATCAAGCCGCGCGGCTTCGCGCGCACGCCGCGGGCAAAGCCGGACGAGCCGCACTGATCCGAGGGCTCATCGCTTGTCGGCGTCGATGGGAGCCGCTCGGCGATGAACTTGCGACGGCGGTGCCCGGCGGGCGGCAACGCATGGTCCCGGTGATGCTGCCGGTTGGCGGTGCCGACCGCAACCGTTGCCTCAAAAGGACGTCTCGGCACGGCTGCGCCGTTCGCAGCGTCCCCGATCCGGTATGGGTGCGTTTGATCGGGGGAGAGGAAGTGGTGGGCGATAGTGGGATCGAACCACTGGCTTCCACCGTGTGAAGGTGGCACTCTACCGCTGAGTTAATCGCCCATTCGTGCCGCGCGCTTTCGCTTGTCCACCGAGGCGGTGACCTGCCGGCCGACCACAGGTCCGATCGTGAGGCCCGGAAAAGCGCGTGCGAAGACGCGATTTTAACCGCACCCGCGCTGATCGGTCAATTTTTAGGCGTCTGGATATTTGCGGGCACGGCCCGCAAAGCGCGGCGCGGCGCCATCTTGCGGACAGCGGCCTGGACCTTTCCCTCGTTTTTTGCCAAGCTATAAGGGAAGCAGGCACATACCCCTGCGCCAGGATGCGAGTCCCCCCCTTTCCTTCGGAGCCGCCCCGATGCTGACCGAAGACAACATACGCGACCTGGAAGCCGTGCCCGTATTCCAGAGTCCGGCAGGCACGCGCTATGTGCGCGCGTCCGATATTCCCAATGCGATCCGCCCGCAGTGGGAGCGGTGGGCGGTCGGCGTGCATAGCCCGGATCTTCCCGGCGAACGCGCCGGAGATCCCATCCACGAGGATGATTTCCTGGCATGGCTTCAAATCCTGAAGGCCTGAGCAGCGGGCGCCCCCGGCGTCGCGCTATTTCGCTGACGTCGCCAGTTGAGGATTCGATTCATGGAAAGACACCCCAGCCCGCAACATGATGTGGAGGAGATTGGCCAGGAGGCCGGCGACGAATGGGCCGCGCAGCACGGACAAACGCGCAGCATCGCAAGGCAGGAGTCGCTCAAGCACCTCGGACGGCAGCATCCCAAGCGGGACGCGCCCCGAATCGATGGGGAACCGGAATTTCTGCCAGGATCCTCGCCTCGCGGCGCAACCGACACGCCTTGATCATGGGCCGGCGTCCGGCGCCCCGATGCGTGTGCCGAGGATTCCGCGGCTGCGCCACGACGCCAGCAGCACTTCCTTGTACCGGTCGTCCGGTCCCGCGTCCATGATCGGGGCGAGTTCCGCGCCGGCCCGGGTGAGCGCCGCCACTTCGATCCGCTGGGGTCCGAGGCCTTCCCCGGGGCCGACATGGTAGCGTTCGTCGTAGTATTGGATGACCATGCGCTGTTCCGGACGGATGTCGAAGCCAAGGCCGGGGCTCGTTTCCAGGAGTCCTGCCGCGCGCAGGTCGAGCAGCGCCGCATAAGGCATCCCCGCCCCCTCCAGGTAGTCGTCGGTGTGTGCGGTTCTCAAGTGCACGAGTCCTGTCGGCGTGACCCACACATAGGTGCAAAAGGCACGGAAGAGAGCCGCTTCCTGCGCGTCCATCTGGCTGGCGACCATGAGGGTGCGCCGTCGGAAGCTTCCCGGGCACGCCACCTCGCTTCCGAGCATCTTTGCCCAAAGCCGCTGCAGCCGGACGTCGCTCACGTCCTGGCAGCACTGAGACCAGCAGGCAACCCAGTCGGGGTCGACGGCATGGTCGGACACGGCCCCCGGCTTCTCCTGCAGCGCCTGCCCGATTGTCGCATCCAGGTTCCTCTGGCGCCGCGCCTCGCGATGCGTCAGGCGTTCCAGGACATCCCCAGGAAAGCGGGGATCGGCCGCCACCGCCCCCTGCGGCGATGCGTTTGCCCCAGTGCCCGTGCATTCGCGCACGCTCTCGAGCAGCTTGCGCGCGAAACCTGACAGAATCCTGTGTTTCCTGTCCACCAAAGACCCGCTCTTCTCGGTCACGGCACCCTTCCCCCGGGCAAGGCACGACGACAGACGACACATGCCGGCGCGCAGCCCTTTTGCACCTGCGCCGGCGGACTCACGCAACCCTCTCGGGGAATTATCTCACAGGTGCCCGGTCGAATCGCGTGCGCCTCACCATCGGGCCTCCTTTCATCACAGCGTAGCGTTACCCATGACCGATTTGCAGGCATTTCATCCCGCCGTCGCCGCCTGGTTTGAACGAACCTTCGCCGTTCCCACCCCGTGCCAATCGCTGGCTTGGCCCGCCTTGAGGTCCGGCCGTCACACGCTGATCGCGGCACCGACCGGGTCGGGCAAAACGCTGGCCGCGCTTCTCGCCGCTCTGGACGATCTCGTGCGCCAAGCCACGGAGGAGCGGCTCGCCGATGCTACCCAGATCGTGTATGTCTCGCCCCTCAAGGCGCTGAGCAACGATGTGCGTTGCAACCTGGACGTCCCGCTGGCCGGCATCCGCGACGAACTCGCGCGCATGGGATGCCAGGATGCTCCCATCCGCGCCATGGTCCGGACCGGCGACACTCCCGCGGCCGAGCGCGCGGCCATGCGCCGGCGCGCCCCGCACATCGTGGTCACCACGCCGGAGTCGCTCTATCTCCTGCTTACCGCAGAGAGCGGGCGGCGCATGCTCGCCACGACTCGCACGGTGATCATCGACGAAATACATGCCCTGGCCGGTACCAAGCGCGGCGCCCACCTTGCGCTCTCGCTCGAGAGGCTGCAGGCCCTGGCCGCAGCGCCCTTGACCCGCGTCGGCGTCTCGGCGACCCAGAGTCCGATCGAAGGTGTCGCCCGCTTCCTGGTCGGGGCGGGCAGCCCGGACGATGCCGCAGCGCCGGATTGCATGATCGTCGACACCGGGCATCGGAGGGATTTGCGGCTTTCCGTCGAACTGCCGGACACCCCCTTGCACGCCGTCCTCTCGACGGACGGCTGGGAGCAGGTCTACGACCGTCTCGCGGCCCTCGTCAGGACCCATCGCACCACGCTTGTCTTCGCCAATACCCGCCGCATGGCAGAGCGTGTCGCGCGCCATCTGTCGGAGCGTCTGGGGAACGGGTCGGTCACCGCGCATCACGGCAGCCTGTCCCGCGCCCAGCGGTGGAGCGCCGAACAGCGCCTGAAGGGGGGGCACCTCAAGGCACTCGTCGCCACCGCCTCCCTCGAACTGGGCATCGATATCGGGCACGTCGACCTCGTCTGCCAGCTCGGGTCTCCGCGGTCGATCAGCGCGTTCCTTCAGCGCGTCGGACGCTCCGGTCACGGGGTCGGCGCGATCTCCGAGGGCGCCGTGTTTCCCTTGACACGCGATGACCTGATGGAGTGCCTGGCGATATTGCGGGCGGTGCGGGCGGGAGAGATCGATAGGCTGCGATTCCTGGACGAGCCGCTCGATGTGCTGGCCCAGCAGCTCACGGCCGAGGTGGCGGCGTGCGAGTGGGCGGAAGACGCGCTCTACCATCAGTTCAGGCGCGCGCACCCTTATCGGCATCTGAGCCGGGACACCTGGGAGGCATGCTTGCGCATGCTCTCGGAGGGGTTTAGCACCACCCATGGCCGCAGGGGGGCCTACCTCCACTATGACCGCGTCCAGGGGAAGCTGCGCGGACGGCGCGGCGCGCGGCTTGCCGCGCTGACCTCCGGCGGCGCCAT
Source organism: Pseudomonadota bacterium (assembly GCA_021788645.1). Taxonomy (GTDB): domain Bacteria; phylum Pseudomonadota; class Gammaproteobacteria; order Burkholderiales; family JAKAFK01; genus JAKAFK01. The sequence continues at coordinate 7,325 of JAJYKK010000057.1, read as the reverse complement.
TCCGGATAACGCCGATTACGACGTGGTATTGGAGCCGGAAGGGCTGCGCGTCGGCTCGGTGAACGAGGATTTCGCCGTCGAAAGCCTGGTGGGCGATATTTTCCAGTTGGGCAACCAATCCTACCGGATTTTGCGCATCGAGACGGGGCGCGTTCGCGTCGAGGACGCCAAGGGCCAGCCGCCCAACATCCCGTTCTGGCTGGGGGAGGCACCCTCGCGCAGCGATGAGCTGTCAAAGGCGGTCGCAGACCTTAGGGAGGCGATCGCGGCGAGGCTCGCGCAACCCCAGGCGATCGACGGCATGTCCCAATGGCTTTGCGCCGCCACAGCCTGTTCTCCGGCTGCGGCGCAGCAGGCCGTCGATTACCTCGCCGCCGCGCAGGCCAATCTCGGCACCGTGCCGACGCAGCAGCGCATCGTGCTGGAACGCTTCTTCGACGATGCGGGGGCCATGCAGCTCATCGTTCATGCGCCGCTGGGCGCACGCATCAATCGAGCCTGGGGCCTCGCGCTGCGCAAGCGCTTCTGCCGCAAATTCAATTTCGAGCTGCAGGCGGCGGCCACCGACGACGCCATCATCCTGTCCTTGTCAACGACCCATAGCTTCCCCCTGGAAGAGGTGGCGCATTACCTTCGCGCGCAGTCGGTGCGCGCCTTGCTCGTGCAAGCCGTGCTCGATGCCCCGATGTTCACGGTGCGCTGGCGCTGGGTCGCGGGCATCGCGTTGGCCGTCCTGCGCATGCGGGGCGGCAAGAAGAATCCCCCCTTTCTTCAGCGCATGCAGGCCGAAGACCTCGCGGCCGTGGCCTTCCCCGACAGCCGAGCGTGCTTCGAGAATATCCAGGGCGAACGTGAGATCCCCGATCACCCGCTGGTCAAGCAGGCGTTGCGCGACTGCCTCTTCGATGCGATGGACGTCGAGGGATTGGAACGGATCCTCGCGGGTATCGAACAAGGGGAGATCGCCGTGCTTGCGCGCGATTTGACCGAGCCTTCGCCGCTTGCCTACGAGATTCTCGCGGCTCGGCCCTATGCCTTTCTGGACGACGCGCCGCTGGAAGAACGCCGCGCGCACGCGGTGCGAACGCGTCGCTGGGCCGACCCTGCGGCGGCCGCGGATCTCGGACGGTTGGATCCCGACGCGATCGCCCGCGCGGTCGACGAAAGCTGGCCCAGCATGACTACCCCGGACGAGGTCCACGACGCCCTGCTGACCCTGGGTTACCTGTGCGCGGACGAGATTCGCGTGCGGGCGGGAGAGGCCCACGCGTCGGTTTTTTCCCTGCTCGAGAAACTGGCGGCCGAAGGGCGCGCTGCAGCCATCGACATTCCCGGTGGACGCGCGCGCTGGGTCGCGGTGGAACGGTTGCCCGAATTTCGCGTCCTGTACGCGGATTCGGGCCTTGCGCCGGGCGCATGCGTCCCGGACGGCTGCAAAGGCGAGCGGTGGAGCGCGGATACGGCCTTGGCCTCGATCATTCGCAGCCGGCTTCCGGTATGCGGACCCATCACGGCCCAAACCCTTGCGCGCGGACTGGGCCTCTCCGAGGCTCCCATCCAAGCAGCGCTCGCAGCACTGGAAGCCGAAGGGAGCGTCTTGCGCGGGCGGTTCCGCCCGGACGGGGAGGGCGTCGAATGGTGCGAGCGGGGCTTGACGGCGCGTATCCATCGGCTGACCATTCATCGCCTCCGGGCTGAAATCGAGCCCGTGTCCGGCCAGGTGTTCATGCGGTTTCTTTGCGCGTGGCAGGGCCTGACGCCAGAGCAAAGCCGCGAAGGGCAAGGCTCGCTTGCCGCGGTGGTCGAACAACTTGCCGGATGGGAAGCCCCCGCGGCGGTCTGGGAGACGGAGATCCTGCCGGCCCGCATCAGCGACTATGATCCCGCCATGCTCGATGCCCTGTGCTTGTCCGGCCATGTGACCTGGGGCCGGCTGTCATCCACCGGACCGGGTATCGCCCGTCTCTCGCCAAACACGCCGATCGCGCTTTTTCCGCGTCATGGCACCGGGGCCTTCGAGCGGGCGCACGCGGCGCGAGGCGCTCCCGCCCTGTCCGCATCGGCCGAACGCGTCGCCTGCTTCCTGGCCGAGCGCGGCGCGTCGTTTTTCGGCGAGATCGTCGACGGGACACGGCTGCTGCGCGCACAGGTCGAGGACTGCCTGGGGGAGTTGGTGGCTCAGGGCATGGCCACCGCCGACGGATTCAGCGGGCTGCGGGTGCTCATGGTGCCAGGATCCAAGCGGCGGCCGTCTGCGACGCGCGCGCGGCACCGATTCGCCGCAAGCGGGTTCGAGAGCGCCGGGCGCTGGACGCTGTTCAATCGCCCGCGCCCCGGCGAAATTGCCGCGATCGCGTCCCACCCCGACCGGACATTCGACGAGGAAAACCTCGAGCATGCCGCGCGGGCATTGCTGCGCCGTTACGGCGTCGTTTGCCGGCCGTTTTCCGAGCGCGACAGTTTCCGCGCGCCCTGGCGCGAGCTCTTGCCGATTCTGCGCCGCCTGGAGGCGCGCGGCGAAGTGCGGGGCGGGCGCTTCGTCGCGAGCGTGGGCGGGGAACAGTTTGCGCTGCCGGAGGCGGTCGGCTTGCTGCGCACGATCCGGCGCGTCCCGGGGGACGGCGCGTGGGTCCGGCTGTCGGCGGCCGATCCCTTAAGCGTGGCGGCGTCTTGCCTGGTAGGACTGCATGTCCCGGCGACGCGCGCCCATCGTCTCCTTTTCCGGGACGGCGTCTTGGTCGCCGCATGGAGCGCAGGCCAAGTCAAGTTCTTCAACGCGCGTACCGCAGCCGAGGAGCAATGGGCCACAGCCTGCCTGGATGTGCCCTCCGCGTCGAGTGCCGCGCGGCTCCAGATCCGGCTCGTCGGCTGGGCCAAGGCATCCAACGGCGACTGACCCGCTGCTTGCGCGAAGCCGCCATCCGCGAGATCCCGGGCAGCGCCGTGCCGTGCGGCCTTTGGCCGAAGGACTCGTTCGCCGCTTCCGCAGGTTGCTATAACTCTAATAGGGAGCTCGCGCCGACGAGACATGGCGCGCGCGTTGGTCCTTATCAGGCAGTATGCACCGGCATGTCCGGGAACTGCCTGCCCTTGCTGGGGCCGCCATTATGTCGGAGCCGCCTTGCATCTTTGCGCTGAACAGCACGCGCGCCCTGGGAGAACGCATCAGTCAGCAACTGGGGATCGCGCTGTGCCCCCACGAGGAACATGAATTCGAGGACGGCGAGCAAAAGTGCCGGGCATTGACCAGCGTCCGCGGCCGCGACGTGTTCGTCGTCCAATCCCTGTACAGCGACGCGCGTCAGAGCGTCCACGACAAGCTCTGCCGCCTGCTCTTCTTCGTGAGTTCGCTCAAGGATGCCGCCGCACACCGCGTGACGGCCCTCGTGCCTTATCTGTGCTATGCACGCGAAGATCGCAAGACGCACCCGCGGGACCCGCTGACGGGGCGCTATGTCGGCCAACTCCTGGAGGCGGCTGGGGTGGACCACATGGTCGCCTTGGACGTCCACAATCCCGCGGCGTTTCAAAACGCCTTCCGCTGCCCCACCGACCATCTCGAAGCCGGAGGGCTTTTTGTGGCGCACTTCGTGCCGCTGCTCGCGACCGACGACGTCGTCGTGGTGTCGCCGGATATCGGCGGCATCAAGCGGGCTGAGCAATTCGGCCGCTTGTTGAGCGAAGCCCTGGGCCGGCGCGCGGCGAGTGCGTTCCTGGCGAAGGAGCGCGCCGATGGCCTCGTGAGCGGCCACCGGCTGGTCGGTGAGGTCAAGGGCAGGACAGTCGTCGTCGTCGACGACCTGATCAGCACCGGCGCTACCTTGGCCCATGCGGTAGAAACGCTGCACGATGCCGGCGCCGGAAGGATCTTTGCCGCCGCCTCGCATGCCTTGTTCACCTCGAAGGCCAACGATGTCCTCGCCGATCCCGCCTTGCGTCAGATTCTGGCGACGGATTCGGTCGTGACATCGCATCTTACCGATCCACGGGTCAAGGATAAACTGGTCACTACCACCATCGCCGGCCTGTTGGCTGACGCGATTTCGGCGATTCACGGCCACCACTCGATGAGCGCGCCCGTTGACCGCTGCCCTCCGGGCTGAGCGCCGCCGCTGGGGGACGCCGCGTGTCCACCTCCGCGCGGCGCGCCATGCAAAGGCGCTGCTTCCGGAAACATCGGGGCCGCCGGCAGGTCCAACCTTGCGCGCCCGCAGAAACGCTTCGCCTTGCCCAGACCGGTTGCCGCCGCCCGGAACGCCAGTAGGCACAGCTCGATTTTTTACCTAAAATGATGAACGCGACGCATCCGCGACGTCATGGCCTGGCGCTGTGATGCCCTGGCCCCTCTTGAATTGAGGCTGCAATGACCCGCTCCTCTTGCCTCCTGCAAAGCCTGATGCTTGGTCTCGTGCTCCTTGCGGATGCCTGCCATGCGCAAGCCTCGAACTGGGTGTTTATTGATGCGGACAAGCACCGCCTGATCCAGACCGATGTGGATTCGCTGAGCCGCAATGGGGACGTGGTGCGAGGGACGACGCGCACGACCTACGCGAAGGCGCAGGTGCTGCCCGGCGCCGGGGCCACCTACAAATATGCCGCCGACACCTACGAATACGATTGCGCGCGAGGGTTCTTCCGCTTGCTGGCGTCGAATAAGGTGGCATCGAACGGCTATGTTGTCGACTCGTCGGTGCGAGCCGATTCGCCCCCTGTTTACGGCACGGCGGGAACGGTCGGCGCCAAGATGTTCGACGTGGCCTGCGCCAAGCGCGGTTGGTTGAGCCGTGTCCTTCGATTTCTGCATTAGCGTGCCCTGTCGCCTCCGGCCGTCAGATGCTTCGGGGGAACGGGAATTCGGCGGGCGGTCTTGAAGGATTGGTTCACCATGCGGCGTTCCACACCCAAGCACTCTACGGTTCAATGGCTCCTCGCGCGGCTGGCTCTTGGGTCCATGGGCGCGAAGAGGGCGGGCCGCCATGGGAACCGCCGGGCTCACCCGTGGCCGACCAGTGCCGCCCAGGTGGGCCGTGGCCACGCGGGTCTGACCACCAGCAGCAATTTGCGCGCAGCGGTATTCGGCATCAACGACGGCCTGGTGTCGAACACGAGTCTGATCATGGGCGTGGCTGGCGCGACGGGCAGCGCCCACCTCGTCACCGTTTCCGGTGTCGCAGGATTGCTTGCCGGCGCGTTTTCCATGGCCGCCGGCGAGTTCGTATCGATGAGCTCGCAACGAGAATTCTTCGAGCGGCAGATCCGGGAGGAGCAGGACGAACTCGAACGATTTCCGAGGCAGGAGACCGAGGAAATGGCGCTCATCTACCAGTCACGGGGCATTCCCTTGCCCGAGGCACGAAAGATTTCCGAAATCCTGATGCGTGATCCCAAGAGCGCGCTGCAGGCCCATGTGCGCGAGGAACTCGGGCTCAACCCGGCAGATCTCGGTTCTCCGCTTGGCGCCGCCGTGGCCTCGTTCACTTCCTTTGCGGCGGGTGCACTGGTGCCCTTGATGCCGTACCTTCTGCCGCTGCATGGCGAAGCGCCCGCAGGGGTCGCCGTGGCTTCGTCAGCCGCGCTCTTTGCGATCGGCGCGACCATCAACGCGCTGAGTGGCCAAGCGCCGTTGCGCGGCGGCTTTCGGATGCTCGGGATCGGTGCCGCCGCTGCCGCCATTACGTATGGCATCGGCGCGCTTCTCGGCGTGAGCTTGAGTTAGTCCTGCCGGGGAGTCCGTCGGTGGGATTCCGAATCCCGTGGGGTAATTAATAGTTGCCCCAGTCCATAGGCGAAGGTATCGGGATGTGATCATGGATATCACATAGGGTCGCTCCAATAAAAGTGGCCCGATAGGATTGGCGCCGCGTCAGCGACCCCGCGCAGCCGTTTTGGGCGACTCACGAAGGAATGCCGGCTTTGGCGGAGGATGGTTGCCTCGGGGGCACGCCGTCAGTTTGGTCCGCTCCAGTCGCTCGTCCTCTGTCAATGCGATATTGGGCGGAACCTGCATCCGATTTGTCCGTGAATATGCCGAAGCCATAAGCCGGCAAGCCATCCCTTAATCTTGCTGAGCGTGCGGCACTAACCTAGGACGACTTGAACGGGTTGCTGTCGTTCAGCTCATCCACATAGCGTGTGATCCCGCCCGCTTCGCGCTGCAGGAAATCGTCCACCGCCCGTGCGAAACGCGGTTCGGCCAACCAGTGCGCGGACCAGGTGCGCGTGGGCAGGAAACCGCGCGCCAGCTTGTGCTCGCCCTGCGCACCGCCCTCGAACAGTGCGATCCGGTTCTCGATGCAGAATTCGATGGCCTGGTAGTAGCAGGTCTCGAAATGCAGGCCGGAGTGGTATTCCAGCGTGCCCCAGGAACGCCCGTAGAGCGCGTCGCGGTTATAGAAATTGACGGCGCTGGCGATCGGGACATCGCCCCGGAACGCAATCACAAGCAGAATGTTGTCCGCCATCTGCTCGGCTGCGCGCAGAAAGAATTCGAGGTTGAGCGACTGGGGCGAAGCGAACTGCTCGTGCGTACGCACATAGCAGCGCATGAAGTGTTCCCAGTGCACCCGCTTGATCCGCTCGCCGGTCAGCCGTTCGAAACGGATGCCCGCGTCTCGTACCCGGCGCCTTTCCTGCTGGACTTTCTTGCGCTTGTCGCGGCGCAATGCGGCAAGGTAGTCGGCGAACGAGCGATAGCCCGGGTTGTGCCAGTGCAGTTGCACGCCCTGGCGCAACATCAGTCCCTGCCCCTGCATCTCGCGCGCTTGAACTTCGTCGGGGAAGAGGATGTGCAAGGAAGATACGCCGCTTGCCGCGGCGAGTTCCAGGACCGCGGTGAGCAAGGCGCGCCGTATCTCGGCCGAATGGGCGAGGATGCGGGGCCCGGTGACCGGCGTGAACGGCACACTGCTGACCAGTTTGGGGTAATAGCGCAGGCCGCTGCGCTGGTAGGCCTCGGCCCAGGCCCAGTCGAAGACGAATTCGCCCCAGGAATGGCTCTTGAAATAGAGCGGCATGGCGCCGACCAGCCGCTCAGCCTCCCAGGCGGTCGCAAAGTGCGCGGCCCAGCCGGTCTCCGGTACCGCGCAACCGGTCGCCTGCAGGGCGTCCAGAAACGCATGGCGCACAAAGGGGTTGTCGCCGGCCAGGGCGGTCCATTGCGCCGCGGGGATTCCGGCCGCGTCTTCGATGAATCGGATCTTTAGAGTGACTGCTCCGTCCACTAAAGCCTCCGGCTTGGAGTGGCGGCTTCCCACTTCGACGTTCCCCGCGCGAGGACGTTTCCATCTTCGCGGCTTACGCTGAACTCCGTGGACGTAGGCCGGGCT
>JAJYKK010000006.1 GCA_021788645.1 Pseudomonadota bacterium | reverse complement strand
GGGGAAGCCCGGCCTACGTCCACGGAGTTCAGCGTAAGCCGCGAAGATGGAAACGTCCTCGCGCGGGGAACGTCGAAGTGGGAAGCCGCCACTACAAGCCGGAGGCTTTAGTGGACGGAGCAGTCACGACAAAGGCATGGGGTGCGGTGAGATGAAAATCGCTACCTGGAACGTGAATTCGCTGGCGGTGCGGCTGCCGCACCTTCTCGATTGGCTGGCCATGGCTGCGCCGGATGTCGTCTGCCTGCAGGAGACGAAGCTTGAGGATGCGCGCTTTCCTCTTCGGGAAATCCGTGATGCCGGCTACCCCCACGTGCTGGCGAGCGGCCAGAAGACCTATAACGGCGTGGCGTTGCTGGCGAGAACGCCAATCACGGACGGCGTGGCGGGCATCCCCGCGTTCCCGGACGACCAAAAGCGCCTCGTCGGCGCGACGGTCGGCGGCGTGCGGGTCATTGGCTGCTATGTGCCGAACGGGCAGGCCGTCGGGTCCGAGGCCTTCGCCTACAAGCTGCGATGGCTCGAGGCGCTGCGGGCGTGGATTGCCCTCGAGCTTGCGCGCAATCCCAGGCTCGTCGTGGTCGGCGACTTCAACGTCGCCCCGGAGCCCCGCGACGTGCATGACCCCGTCGCGTGGGAGGGGCACGTCCTCTACAGCCCGGCGGAGCGCGAGGCGTTCTCGCGCCTGCTGGCGATCGGCCTCGCGGATGCGTTCCGGCTGTTCGAGCAGCCGGACCATGCCTACAGCTGGTGGGATTACCGCATGCAGGCGTTTCGCCGTAACCGGGGGCTGCGCATCGACCATATCCTGGTGAGTTCGGCGTTGGTCCCGCGCGTGCGCGCCTGCGCGATAGAACGGGCCCTGCGCGCGCTCGATCGCCCCTCGGACCATGCGCCCGTGGTGGCCGAAATCGACGTCCGTGCCTAGCGGTAGAAGGGATAGAGGGTATAGCCGCTGGCGTTCAGCCCAGCGATGCTCAAGTAGCGCGTGACGGAGACGACGTCGTGGCCGGCGATGCCCTGGCCGATGTTCGTGCCGGGCGGCGCATAATCGACGGGCCGCAGGATTCGGCGGGCCAGGACTTGGTTCGCATCGTTGGTGAGTGTGAGCTCCAACAGCGGGAACGCCTCCGGGTAGGGCGCCGCGTTTCTCAAGGTGGCTCGGAGCACGACGACGGACGGCTGGTTGGGCTGCGCCGTCATTTCATACGAATCGATGCTGATGCGGTTGATTTCGTGCGGCAGCGGGATGCTGCAGCCGAGCAGGGCGCAGCCTGCGGCCAATGCCGGTTCTACCGCCGGCAAGCGCGCGGCGAGGGCGACCCGGTAGACGTACGCGAGCTGCCCGGCGAGCGCGAGCGCCGAGAGAAAGCTTCCCAAAGCGAGCACCCAGCCCGGAATGCCTTTTCGCGCGCGTGCGCGGCGCGGTTCCTCCTCTTCCTCGCGCGGGGATTTGTCATCGGGCTCGGGCGCCAGCGGCTCCAGCAGAATGACATCGGAGGCCGGCAGCTCATCGCCCGGCGCATGCTCCGGCGCCAGCGGTTCCAGCACGATCGTATCGGCCGTCGGCCACGCCTCGAACGCCGGGCTCGGCCCCAGTCCCTCCGCCGCGCCCGCCGCCGTTTCCCCGGGCCCTTCCGCAGGCGGTCCGAGGACGATTTCGGCCTCGCCGACAGGGGCAAGGGAGCGATCGGCCTCCCCCGCATCCCACGGGGGCGGAAGTTCCGGCCAGTCCATCGCTTCCGGTGCCGCCGCCTCGGCCGGCGCGGGCGGCACCTCGGCGCCGGCCCGAGGCGCGGGGGTCGCATCGGGTGGGTGCGTCGCGTGCGGCTGCGCCTCGAAGCGATCTTGAGGCGCCGGCGCCCCTTGGCTGACCAGTGCATCGAAGGCGTTGAAAACCTGCGCGCAGTGCCCGCAACGGACATCGCCCTGGCGTGCGCTCAATTGCTCCAGCGTGATCCGGAAGACCGTGCGGCAGTGCGGGCAGGTGGTTACCGTGCTCATGGGCTTCGTCCCGTTTCCCCTTTCGTTCCCGCCAGCAGCACCCACCCCTCCGCCTCCGCCGCGCATTCGAGCGGCAGCCAAGGCGAATAGGCTTCGACGACATCGCGCGCCTGGGCGGCGAGGATGCCCGTCAGCACGAGACGGCCGCCTGGCCGGACGGATCGGACGAGCAGCGGCGCCAGCATCTTGAGGGGATTGGTCAGAATATTGGCGATCGTTACGTCGGCGACGACCGGCGGCGCCTCGTCGGCCTGCAAGAACTCGGCGCCGACGTCGTTTCGCAGCGCGTTGGCGCGGCTTGCCGCCACGGCCTGCGGGTCGATGTCCACCCCGAGGACCGGTGTTGCCCCGAGCTTGGCGGCCGCGATCGCGAGAATGCCGGAGCCGCAGCCATAATCGAGAAGGGCGTCTCCCGCGCGCAGATGACCATCGAGCCATTGCAAGCACATGCGGGTGGTCGGATGGCTGCCGGTGCCGAAGGCCAGTCCCGGGTCCAGCATGAGATTGATCGCGTCGGCGTTGACCGGGGCATGCCAGCTGGGAACGATCCACATCCGCTCGGAAATCCGGATGGGATCGAACTGCGACTGCGTGCGGCGCACCCAGTCCTCGTCGTGCACCGCCTCCACCGAGCAGGCGCCGATGCCTTCGATGCGTTGGGCGCGCGCCGCCGCGACGAGGGCTTGCGCGTCGGCCGTTTCGGGCAGCAGCGCATCGACGATGCATTCCGCCCACAGCCCCTGTTCCGGCTCGGAAGGCTCGCCGAAGATCGGATGCTCGAACCGGGTGCCGGCCTGCGCGTCTTCGATGCTGACGGCCAGCGCACCCAGGTCCGCCAGGAGCTCGCTCAGGCGCTCCGCGTCCCTGCGGCCGACTGTGATCTTGAGTGACTGCCACGCCATGGTTCGAGGCCTGCGATGTCAGGGCAAACGCGCGCCCTACTCCGACTTCTTGAGCGCGGCGAGCTTTTGCTCGAGATAGTGAATACTGGTCCCGCCTTGCAGGAACGCCGCATCGTTCATGAGATCCTGGTGGAGCGCGATGTTGGTCTGGATGCCCTCGACCACCATCTCGCTCAATGCGATCTTCATGCGGGCGATGGCCTGCTCCCGGCTGTCGCCGACCGCGATCAGCTTGCCGATCATTGAATCATAGTGCGGCGGCACGAGGTAGTTGTGGTAGGCATGCGAATCGACCCGGATGCCCGGGCCGCCCGGCGTATGGTACTGCGTGATGCGGCCGGGCGAGGGCACGAAGCTGTATGCGTTTTCGGCGTTGATCCGGCATTCGATGGCATGACCCCGGACGACGATGTCCTTTTGGCGCAGCCGCAGCTTTTCGCCGGACGCGATGCGCAGCTGCTCCTGCACGATGTCCACGCCGGTGATCTCTTCGGTGATCGCGTGCTCGACCTGCACCCGGGTGTTCATCTCGATGAAGTAGAATTCACCGTCCTCGTACAGGAATTCGAAGGTCCCCGCGCCGCGGTAGCCGATTTGGCGGCAAGCCTCGGCGCAGCGCAGTCCGATCTTGTCGCGGATCTTGATCGGCAGGCCGGGCGCCGGCGCTTCCTCCAGGATCTTCTGGTGGCGCCTTTGCATCGAGCAGTCGCGCTCGCCCAGAAAGATGGCGTTGCGATGTTCGTCGGCCAAGACCTGGATCTCGATGTGACGGGGATTCTCCAGATACTTTTCCAGGTAGACCTGGGGATTGCCGAAGGCGCTTTCCGCCTCCGCCTGAGTCAGGCTGACCGCATTGAGGAGCGCCGCTTCGGTATGGACCACCCGCATCCCGCGCCCGCCGCCGCCACCGGCCGCCTTGATGATCACCGGAAAGCCCACCGCGTTGGCGATCCGGAGAATCTCCTCCGGCGCTTCCGGCAACGCGCCTTCCGATCCGGGCACGCAGGGGACGCCCGCCTGCTTCATGGCGGCCTTGGCGCTCACCTTGTCGCCCATCAGCCGGATCGTCTCGGCCCTCGGGCCGATGAAGACGAAGCCGCTTTGTTCCACCCGCTCGGCAAAGTCGGCATTCTCCGAAAGGAATCCGTAGCCCGGATGAATCGCCTCCGCATCGGTGACCTCGGCCGCACTGATGATGGCCGGCACATTGAGATAACTCTGATTGGAGGGGGGCGGTCCGATGCAGACCGACTCGTCCGACAACTTGACGTACTTGGCCTCGGCGTCGGCGGTGGAATGCACGGCCACCGTCTTAATGCCCAGCTCGCGGCAGGCGCGCTGGATGCGCAGCGCGATCTCGCCCCGGTTGGCGATCAGGACTTTTTCAAACATGGCTTGAACCTTCGAAGGGTAGGCCCGCTCGCAGGGCGCGGGCTTGGGGCGGCGGCAATATCAAGGGGTCAGCCGATGACGAACAGGGGCTCGCCATACTCGACCGGCTGCCCATTTTCCACCAGCACCGCCTTGATCACGCCGGCTTGGTCCGCCTCGATCTCGTTGAGCAGCTTCATCGCTTCGATGATGCACAGGGTATCGCCCGAGCCCACGCTTTGCCCTACATCGACAAACGCCTTGCCACCCGGTGTCGGGGCGCGGTAGAAGGTGCCGACCATGGGGGAGCGCACGACGTGCCCTTCCGGGATCGCCGGCTCCACGGCGGCTGGCGCGGCGCTCGAAGCCGGTGCCGGCGCGGCCGCCATCGGTGCCGGCGCGGCCGCGAAATAGGCGGGGTGCGGCATGTTCTGGCTGGCGCGGGTGATGCGAACCTTCTCCTCGCCTTCCGTGATCTCCAGCTCGGCGATCCCGGACTCTTCAACCAAGTCAATGAGTTTCTTAAGTTTTCGCAAATCCATAATTAGCCTTTCAGCGCGATGTGGTGGAGTGCAAAGTCCAGCGCGGCTTCATAGCCCTTGGTGCCCAGGCCGCTGATGACGCCCACGGCAAGGTCGGAGAAATAGGAGTGATGACGGAAGGGTTCGCGCGCGAAGACATTGGACAGATGCACTTCCACGAAGGGAATGGCGACCGCCGCGAGCGCGTCTCGCAAGGCGACGCTGGTATGCGTGTAGCCGGCGGGATTGATGATGATGAACGAAACACCGCCGCGCCCGGCGGCATGAATCCGTTCGATGAGCTCGGATTCGGAATTGCTCTGGAAATTCTCGACCGCCGCCTTGGCCTGGGTACCGTACGCGGTCAGGCGACGGGCGATGTCGTCAAGGGTATCGGTGCCGTAATGGGCGGGTTCGCGGGTGCCGAGCAAGTTGAGATTCGGGCCGTGCAGCACCAGGATCTTCGTGGCCGGCACGCCCGGCAAGCCCCGCTTCGCCCCGGAGGCCGAAGCGCCGCGGCGCGTCACTTTGGTATTCACATGGACCTTGCAAGGCGACGTTCAAGGCCTGCAAGTTTGCCGCAAATTGGGGCATATTGTCTAGTCTTTTGCCGATTTTGTCGGAAATTGTTCATGCGCGTGCGCGCGGCATGCACCGCGCCGCCTTGCGAGGAAGCGCCGCCCGCCGCGGCAGGAAAGTCAGGGTGAGACGGCCGGAGGAGGGAGGGACGAGGGGTGCCGATCGGCTCAGCCGACGGTGTGCGCCAGGATGCGAAGAAACTGGTCGGGCGACGTAAAGCCCACCACCGGGGAGGCCATGGGCCTCCCGTGCTTGCCGAAGAAGACAATCCCGGGCGGACCGTACAACCCGAACTTGGCCAGCAAGGCGCGCTCGCTCGGGGTGTTGTCGGTCACGTCGGCGCGCAGCAGCGTGACGTGTCCAAGGGCTTCGCGTACGCGCGGGTCGGCGAAGGTCTGCGCGTCGAGTTCCTTGCAGGAGACGCACCAATCGGCATAGAAGTCCAGCATGACGTCGCGTCCGGCTGCGGATTTCAGCACGCGCGCGAGATCGGCCGGGCCTGTGACCGGCGTGAAGGCGAGGGCGGCGGGAGCGCTCGCGCGCCCCGGTTGTGCGCGGCTCGCGCGCAAGCCGGCGAGCGGCTGCAGGGGGTCGCGGCTGCCGCTCAAGGCGCCGATCAGGATGGAGATGCCGGCGATCAGGGCGATGAGCCCGACGCCCTTCCAGAAACGCGCCGCACCCTTGGCGTGCACCGGCAGCGGATCAATCGCCTTAAGGTACATCGCCGAGATGATGAGGAGCATCGCCCACGCCACCATCGAGGCGACGGCCGGCACGACCGGGGTGACGATCCAGATGGCCACCCCGAGCAGGAGAATCCCGAAAAAGCCCTTGACCGCGTTCATCCAGCCGCCGGCGCGCGGCAGCAAGGCGCCCGCGGAGACGCCCACGGCGATCAGCGGAACCCCCATGCCGAGAGCCATGGTGAAGAGCGCCGAGCCGCCCAGCCAGACATCGTGGGTCTGTCCGATATAGAGCAGGGCGCCGGCCAGCGGAGCGGCCACGCACGGTCCGATGATCAGGGCCGAGAGCATGCCCATCACGAAGACGCCCACGAGGTTGCCGCCCCTGAGCCGATTGCTCGCATCCGACAGCTTGCTTTGCAGGAAGTTGGGCAGCTGCAGGTCATAGAACCCGAACATCGAGAAGGCCAGCAGCACGAAGATCAGCGCGAAGGCGCCGAGCGCCCAGGGATTCTGCAGCGCGTTGGAGATGAGGTTGCCCGACAGTCCCGCCGCGACCCCGGCCCCGGCATAGGTGAGCGCGACCCCCAGCACATACGCCCCGGAGAGGATGAACCCCCGCCGCTTGTTGAGGCGGCTGCCTTGTCCCACGATGATGCCCGAGAGGATGGGGATCATCGGGAACACGCACGGGGTGAACGAGAGCAGGAGCCCCGCGCCGAAGAAGAAGCCGAGCGCGAGCCAGTAATGGCCGCCCTTCAGCAGACGATCGATGCCGAGCGGCTGCGAGGGCGATGCGCCGCCGGCTTGCGGCGCCGGGGCGTCGAGGGCTGCCGGGACGGCGGAGGGAGGGCCTTCGAGGCGAATCGTGAACGTGCGATGGATGGGCGGATAGCACACGCCCCTCTCCGAGCAGCCCTGATAAACGGCGTTCAACACGACCGTGCCGGTGGATGCGCTGCGATGGAGCGCAATGTTCGCCTGGAATGGGGCGCGGTAGATCGCCACCCGGCCGAAAGACGGGAGGTCCTCGAATGCGGCGGGAGGGAACGCGACCTGGGCGATCGAAACGCCGGACTCCGGGGTCGAGAAATGGATGCGATCCCGATACAGGTAATAATGGCTCGCGGGCGTGAAGCGCGCGATCACCTCATTGGGCGATGCCGCTTGCACGGTCAGGCCGAAGGCCGCATTCGGCGGCAGGAAGCCTGCGGCCGCGTCGGCGCCTGGGGGGCGGGGGGAAAGCCAGGCCGCGGACGCGTTTTGGGCAACGCGCGGCGGCGCGGGCAGCCGCAGGGTGACCACATGGGTCATCGGGGGATAGCAGACCCCCTGCCCGATGTCCGCGCAGCCTTGCGCCACGGCGGTGAGGGTGAGCGGTCCGGCGGCACGGGCGATCGGCAGCACGATGCGCACGGCGCCGCGATAGATTTCTTCCCGGCCAAAGAAGGGGTCCTGCTTGATTTGTCCGGCGGGATATTGTGCCGCCTGCAACCGCCCCTGCCCCTTCAGGGAAAACCGGAATTTACTCCGGTAGAGATAATAGCCGGGCGCGATGGCGTAACGCACGGCGATGTCGTGGCTGTCGATCGGCGTTGCGCTGAACCGGAAGGCCACGTCTGGAGGCAGCGGATCCGCACGAACGCTTGCGGCGGCCAGCGAGGCGGCGGCGAAGAGAAGGATCGTCAGGCAAAAACGCATGCGGCAGTCCTGCGGATGTTGATGTTTACGTCGGAACGGGCGCCGTTTCGGCGCTGATCCATGCAAGGTAGGGGCTCAGGCCGCCCTCGATTCCGACAACGACGAGTTCGGGAAGTTCGTAGGGATGCAGGGCCAGGAGACGCGCCTCGACTTCCGCATAGCGGGCCTTCGTGGTCTTGATGGAGACGGGGATCTCCTCCGCCGTTTCGACCGCGCCTTCCCAGCGGTAGACGGCGGTGGCGGGCGCGCCCACATTGACGCAGGCGGCCAGGCGCTCGGTGACGAGCGTCCTGGCCAATTCCAGGGCAAGCGCCCGGTCAGGCAGGTGGGTTGCGATCAGAATCGTGTCCATGGGCCGCCTCATTGTACTGCGTCGTGAGCGATGCGCCCATGGTAGAGATCTCCCATGCAGGCCGCGACCGTGGGGTGGCACAGCCTGAGCCTGAGTTCGCGCTTCATGCGGGTATTCGACAGCCGCCGCGATTCGCGCATGAACGACAGCTGCGTCTCCGGGAGGCGTTGCAGCGCCTCTGCCCGGCTGATGCGCGGGGGGCGCGGGAGGCCGTGGGCGTCGGCGACCAAGTCGAAATACTCCCCCATGCGCAGGCCGGAATCGTCCGCCACGTTGTAGACGCGCCCCGGGCGGCCGCGCGCCAGGGCCGCGACCGCCGCGCGTGCGAGGTCGTCGGCATGGATGTGGTTGGTGTAGGGATCCTCGGCGGCGCGAAGGGCGGGCGTACCCAGGGTCAGGCGGGCGATGGGCAGGCGCTCGCGGCTGTAGATGCCGGGGGCGCGCAGGATGGACACGCGAACCCCGCCAGCCCGCCCCCAGGCACGCAGACGCGCTTCCGCATCGGCCCTGCGGCGCGCGCGGGCGTTCTGTGGCGCGAGGGGCCGCGTCTCCGAGACCCACTCGCCCTGGCAGTCGCCATAGACCCCGCTCGTGCTGATATAGACGAGGGCTTGTGGTAGAATTTGCGCTCTACTCAACGCGGCGAGCAGGTTTCGCGTGCGTGGGTCGTGGGTGCCCCGACCCGGTGGGGGGGCCGCGTAGAGGACCGCGTGGGCGAGTCCCCCGAGCCTTTCGAGGCTTGTGGGATCATCCAGGTCGCCCAGCAGGGGGCGTACGCCGAGCGTGCGCAGGTCCTGCATTGCCTCCGGACGATGGGTCAAGGCGTATACGCGGTAGCGGGCTCGAAGCTGGGTCAAGGCGCGAGCCGCGACATCACCCAGGCCGATGATCAGTAGTCGGCGCATGGATGCCAGTTTATCGCAAGTCGGGTTATTTTGCCTGGGCGCATGGGAGTGTGGCCTATGCCTTGGCAACAGAGGATCGATTCTATGTCTCACCAAGTCACCATCAAGCCCAGCGGGCACCTGTTTCACACGCAGAACGACGAGACCATCCTGGAGGCCGCGCTGCGCGAGGGCTTCGCGCTTCCCTATGGATGCCGTAACGGGGCATGCGGGACCTGCAAGGGCAAGATCCTTGAAGGCTCCGTGGATTATGGAAGCTATCAGGCCACGGCCCTCACCGAAGACGAGAAGCTGGCGGGGTACGCGCTGTTCTGCTGCGCGCGGCCGCAGTCGGACTTGCTGATCGAAGTGAGGGAGATCGGCGCGGCGCGCGAGATTCCGATCAAGACGCTGCCCTGCCGCGTGCAGGCGATGGAGCAGGTGGCTCCCGATGTCATGGTGCTGTCGCTCAAATTGCCGGCCAACGAACGCCTGCAGTTCCTCGCCGGGCAGTATGTCGATATCCTGCTCAAGGACGGGCGGCGCCGCAGCTTCTCGCTGGCGAACGCGCCGCATGATGACGAATTGCTCCAGTTGCACGTCCGCAACGTGCCCGGCGGCACCTTTACCGAGTCTGTCTTCACCCAGCTGAAGGAGAAGGATATCTTGCGCTTCGAGGGTCCGCTGGGCACATTCTTCTTGCACGAGGACAGCGCCAAGCCGATCCTGTTCGTCGCCGGCGGGACCGGATTCGCGCCGGTCAAGGCCATGATCGAACACGCCTTTCACGTTGGATCGGGGCGGCCCATGACGCTTTACTGGGGAGCGCGCGCCAAGCGCGACCTGTACATGCCGCAATTGCCCGAGGAGTGGAGCCGCGCGCAGCCGGGCTTCCGTTTCGTTCCCGTGCTGTCGGAGCCGGTTGCCGCCGATATGTGGACCGGGCGCACGGGACTTGTCCATGAGGCGGTCTTGCAGGACATCCCGAATCTCGCCGACTACGAGGTGTATGTCTGCGGCAATCCGGCCATGGTCGAGGCCGCCCACCGCGCCTTCAGCGCCAGGGGATTGCCCGAAGGGGCCTTCTTCTCGGACGCCTTCCTGTTCTCGACGGACCCGAAGCCTGCGACCTGAGCACGCGGGGCGGGGGCGCCGCCCTCAATCCCCGGCAAGGGCGAGTTCCAGGCTGCGGCGATAGTGCACGCAGGCATCGGTGAGCTGGCTGCGGTTTTCGAGCAACTGGGCCAGCGCGACATGGGCTTCGGCCGTGGGCTCGACCGCGAGGCTCGCTTCGAGGTAGCTTTGTGCCTTGCCCCACAAGGCCTGCTGTGTGCATAGCCGGCCCAGCGTCAGCAGCAGCGCCGCGTCATCCGCATGGGCAGCCAGCCACCGCTCCGCCTGCTCGATCCGCCTGAGCAGGTCGCCGCCGCGGCATTCGGGGTATGCCTTGATCAATGCGACATTCCATTCGCGCGCGAGGCTGCGCTCGATCACGCCATGGGCCTGCTCGCAACGGCCGAGCGCCATGAAGTGCCGCGCCGCCGCCAGGGCGATCGGCGCGATGACCTGCTCCGCGGCCGGGATGCGCGCCCAGCATTCATCGAACATCTGGTTGTCCGAGGCCTTGCGGGTCATGATTTCCGTATGCGCCTTGATGCGCAGCTGCCTGGCTTGCGCCGGTTCGATGGCGTCGCGCTTTTCCAAGGCGGTGGTGAGCTGCAGGACCTGCTCCCAGTTCTTGGCCTGGCTTTGCACCGGCAGTTCCAGCTTGAGCGCCGCCGGGTGCTTGGGCGCAATCTCATAGACGTGATGGAGTGCCGCGAGCGCGCCTGCATAGTCGCGCGTGCCGACCAGTAGCTCGGCTTGCGTCATGAGGCGCGGCAGCGGATAGCCAGGGGCGAGCCGCTCGGCCTGCGCCAAGTAGTCGTCCCGCCTGTTGAACGCCTTGATCTCGTGCGCCGCGCGCGCGGCCAGCGGTGCGCTCACGGCAGGGAACTCCCGCAAGGCGAGCGCCTTGGCGGCCAATTTCTCGGCCCGGGCGAAGCGTCCCTCGAAGTAGGCGATCAGGCCGTCGAGCAGCGCCTTTCGCCCCTGGCGCCGCTGCTGGTCCGCGCGGAAGCGGCGCACCGAGGCCGGCAGGCGCAGCGTATGGACGACGACGCGCACGAGGCCATAGCCGAGCGCCAAGGTGGCCGCCCACAGGGCGATGAGGAGATTGAGGGCGAGCTGGATGCGATAGGGGGGATAGACCACCACGATGTAGCTGTGGCTGTTCTTCCCGGCCAGTGTCAGGCCGACGGCCAGGGCAAACAGCGCCAGGGTCCAGAAGAGGGCTTTCACTGCGGGCGTCCCCCATGCAGCATTTGATATCTGCGCAAGGCCTCCAGAGAGTCGGAGATATCGGGCAGTCGGACGCTGATCGGGGTGCGCGCGAGTGCGTCCAACGCGCCCAGCGCCGCCCGCGTGGCGGGCGCCTGCGTATCGCAGTAGCGGCCGATCCAGCTTTGGGCGCCTCGGATATCCCGCTGGTAGCTTGCCGAGTCATGCTGCAGAAGCGCGATGCGTGCCGTGAGCAGCCTCAGCTTGACGTTCTCGCGAAAGAAGTAGCGTTGTGAGGGGGCCAGCAGGGGCGGCGTCGACGTGCCGATTTTCTGGATCTGGACGAGTTGCCGCACGCCGCTCCAAAGCTCCTGTCCGAATCTTTCCCAACGCCCCTTGGGCGTCGGGGGCGCTTGCGCCGTCACGGCCGCGCCTTGCATTGCGTCGTAGGCGAAGGGCAGGCTGTCCACCTTGTGGGCGAGATCGTCGAGCTCGAGGCTGATGCCGACCACGTCGACCGCCGGCAGGGCCTTGAGACGCCCGATGTCGCGGCGGATCGCGGCGCGCAGGGCAAAGAGCTGCGGCCTGTCGAGGGTGGCGAGCTGGCTGTCCGCCAGTTCGAGGGCGATGAGCGCGGCATGGACGTTGCCGGCCAGTTGCGCCTGCTGGTTGGCGTCCAACAGCAGCTGTTCGATGTCCGCGAGGCTGCGCTCGTCCTGGGTGCTCGCGAGTTGCTGATACAGGGACTGCAGGGCCGCCGCCTGGCCTTGATACTGCGCGACGGTGTTTTGCAGGACCCCGAGCTTGACCAGTGTCTCCCGTGCGCCTTCCTGGGCGTTGGAGGCCATCAGGCGGTCCGCCTCATTGGCCGACTTCGCGCGTGCCAGCTGTTGCCCCAGTTCCGCCCTGAGCACCGCGAACTTCTGATGGAGGGTCAACAGTTGCCAGCCCGAGAGGGCGAGCGCCACGATCGCCGCGATCGCCGCGAGCTTGGGCCAGGCGGCGGCCGGCTGGCGGCGATCCTGACCCATGCCGCTCGCGGCGCCTTCGGAGAGCGGTCCCGGCGTTCCCTGGTCCTCTGGAGTCACGTTATTCATGTCCATCTCGCGCCGTGGCGGCGCCGCTGCTTTTAAACCAGGCGATGAGTCCGCGATACAGGCCGTCGTCGCCCGGCCCGGTGACGACGACCTGTTGCAAGCCGAGCCGGGCCGCCTTTTCTGCGATTCTCTCATGAAAGACGAAGATCGGCGTATTTTTAAGCCACTGTTGCCCCAGTTTCCCGACCATATCGTAAAGGTTATGCAGCCCTTCGCCGCTCGTCACGGTGATGGCATCGAGCTCACCCCGCGCCCAAGGTCGCAGGAGTTCGCCCGCGTCGGCATGGGGCCGCGCCCGCCGGTAGCATTCGGCGTATTCGACGCGGGCGCCACGCGAAGTGAGCGTGTCGCCAAGGGTCTCGCGCCCGCCGTCCCCGCGGAAGATGACGATACGCCGCCCGTCGACCGATTGGAAATCGGGCAACGCCAGGAGGTGCTCGCTGTCGAAGCGTTCGGTGGGCGAAATGACGCGGGCGACGCCGAAATGCTTGAGCTCCCGCGCGCTCCCCTTGCCGATGGCCGCGACCCGCAGAGACGCCGGGAGCGCGCGTTGCGCCAGGATGAGGTTCATGGCCTTCCGTACCGCCGTCGGACTGATGAAGATGGCGATGTCGAAGGTGTCCAGACCCGCGATGATCGCCTTGAAGGGGCGCAGATCCTCGGCGTCGAGGATCTCGAGGACGGGGAAGAAGAGGGGAAGGCCACCGGCCGTCTCGATGAGGGCGGCAAGCTCCTTTGACTGTTCGCGCGGGCGCGTGACGACGATGGTGCGCCCCAGGAGCGGCGGGGCGTCGTCGCCGTCCGTCCCGCCGGAAGTGTTCGGCCCCGCCACTCAGTGCTCCTCCAGTGCCTCCAGGATTTCTCCGGCCCCCTGGTCGAGAAGCGCGGCCGCGAGACGCTTGCCCAGCGTCTCGGCTTGTGCGGGATCGCCTGCCCGATCGGCCCTGATCATGCGGCGGCCATCGGGGCTTGCGACGAAACCGCGAATCCTCAGCTGTCCGTCGGCGATGCGCGCATAAGCCCCCAGCGGGACCTGGCAGCTGCCGTTGAGCGCTCGGCTCATGGCGCGTTCGGCGGTCACGCACCGTGCGCTGTCTTCGTCGTTGAAGGGCCGCAGCAGCGCCTGCACATCGGCGCGGTCGGCCCGGCATTCGATGCCCAAGGCACCCTGGCCGACGGCCGGCAGGCTGGTCTCGGGGTCCA
Organism: Pseudomonadota bacterium; assembly: GCA_021788645.1. Classification (GTDB taxonomy): domain Bacteria; phylum Pseudomonadota; class Gammaproteobacteria; order Burkholderiales; family JAKAFK01; genus JAKAFK01. The sequence goes on along the minus strand of JAJYKK010000006.1, from coordinate 64,564 downwards.
GCACATGCCGAACGCGGTGGGCCAAGCCCAGCCGTTCCAGCCCTGCCTTGGCGAGGATGATGGCGTCGTACTGCCCCTCGTCCAGCTTTTTCAGGCGCGTGCCCACGTTTCCGCGCAAGACGCGGATCTCGAGATGGGGGAAGGCGGCCAGGAGCTGGCTTTGGCGGCGCAGGCTGGAGGTGCCGAGGATGCTGCCGGGGGGCATGGCCGCAGGGCGCTCGAACCGGTTGGAGACGAAGGCATCGCGCGGATCCTCGCGCGGGCCGATGGCGGCGATGCAAAATCCCTCCGGGAGCGCCATGGGAACATCCTTCATGGAGTGCACGGCGAGATCGGCGCGCCCTTGCGCCAAGGCTTCCTCAAGTTCCTTGACGAAGAGGCCCTTGCCGCCGATCTTGTTGAGCGTCTTGTCGAGGATGCGGTCGCCTTGTGTGGTCATGCCGAGGATCCTGACGTCGAGATCCGGATACCAGCGCTCGAGGAGGCTCTTGACATGCTCCGCTTGCCACATGGCGAGCTGGCTCTCGCGCGAGGCAATGACGACACTCCGGAGCGGCGTGGGTGACAACGGGGAAGTGCTCAAGGCGTGGGATCCTGCGCTATGTCCGATGTAAGGGCTTGGGTCCTTCGCGGGCGGCGCCGGTCTGGCGCGCGCCGACGACTCGGGCCCATGGCCATTCTAACACGATGTCCGGCCGGCCTGCGGCGCCCGCGAGAGCGGTGCGCGAAGCCGTTGCGCGATCAAGCGGGATCGACGCTCAGCCGGCGCCGGTTCAGCCACCAGGGCACGACCCCGATCGCGATGCCGCCCAAGCCGACGATGTTGGTCGTGACATCGAAGGTGGGGATGCTGTACAAGGCGACGAACACCAGAAACAGCGCGCTGGCGGCCGGCCAGGCCAGCAAGGTGACGAAATGCCGGACCGAATCCAGGGCTTCCTTGCGGTACGCCCAGGCGCACGCAAACCCCGCGAGCCCATAGTAGAACGCGACCTGAAACCCGATGGCATTGACGGAGTCGTGGATGATCGTGTTCACGCTCGGGAAGGTCGAGGCGAGCGCGAGCAGCGCCAGTCCGAAACCCGCAATGGTCACGGTGGCGACCCATGGCGTCTTCCAGTTCCTGTGCAGGCGCGCATAGCGCGGGTGAAGCGAGCCGTCGCGGCCTTTGGAGAACATGGTGCGCGTGAATTGGAGGATCGATGTTTCCAGGGTGCCGATGGTGCTCAGCATGACGGCGAGGACGGCCATGTAGCTCCAGGGGCGGGGAAAAAGCTTGTCGGCGACGGCGAAGATGACGTCCGTGCCCGCCTGCTGAATTTGCGCATCGGTCAGGACGAGCTGCGTGGCGGTGACGAAGGTAACGAACAGCAGCAGCACGATCACCATGGCGGCCAGCGCCCCCCGCCCCGGCACGCTGGCGGCATCACGCGTCTCCTCGTTGAGGTTGACCGTCACGTCCCAGCCCCAGAAGAAAAACAGCGACGTCAGCGCGCCGGTCGCGAAGAGCTTGGGCGTGAATGCCAGCGGCGAGAGCCAGGTCCAGCTGAAGGGGTGCGCCGGGTGACTCCCATATTGGACGAAGGCAGCCACATTGACCGCCACCAATACGCCGACCTCGACCAGGGTCATGACCACCTGCGTGTAGCTCGTCGCCTTGATGCCTTTGATGAGCACCGCGCTCACCACGACGAGCCAAGCGCCCGCCACCCAGGCGACGGGGGCCGGGTGGCTCGCGAGGTCCGGGCGGATGAGGAGCAGCGTCGCCGTGGCCGCGGGGATGGTCCCGGAGACCATGAAGACCGCCGAGGCGACCAGCAGCGCCCAGCCGGCGAAGAAGCCGAGGACAGGGCCGAATTCCGCGCCCACCCAGGCATAGGCCGCCCCGGCATTCGGGTTGGTCCGGTTGAGATGCAGGTAGGCGAACGTGACGCCAAACATGATGAGGCCGCAATAGAGCAAGCTTGCCGGCGAGAGGATGCCGACCCCGGCCGCCAATGCCGCCGTCGTCGCGGCCGCGCTGAAGGCCGGCGCCGTGCCGGCGATGCCCATGATCGTCGATTCGGTGAGACCCAGTGCGTTTTCCTGCAAGCGTGCGCCGTCGGACATGACTCGTGCCCTTTACCCTTTCCTTGAGGATTGAGACCTTGAGCATCGGGAGCGGATGCCTGCAGAGGTGCGACGCTCCGGTGCCTGGGCGCATAGAATACTGATGAGCGGGTCCCGGGGCAAGGAGATCCTCGCCGCCGCGGTCACGCCTTGAAGTCCCGCAGTACATGGATATGGCGGCGGCTGACCGGGAGCGTTTCGTCCAGTCCCTTGAGGATGGCTGCCCAGTGCCCGGTGGCGTCCTCCTTGTCGGAGTGCGCGGACGCCTTTTCGAAACCGGCGAGGTGCGCGCGGGCGACCAGGCAGTTGCGGTGGATGCGCAGAAAGCGGCCGGCGTGTTCGCGCTCGAGCCGGGTGAGCGAGTCCTCGATCAGGTATTCGCGCGGGCACGTACGCACGGTGACGTACTTGAGTTCGGCCTTGAGGTAGACCACCTCGTCCACCGGGATCAGGACGATCTTGCCGCGCTCGACGATGCTGAGGTGGGTCGGGGCGCCCGCCACCCGGGAAAGATCGGCCAGCGCCGCCGCTTGCAAGGCGCGCGCCTTTCTGAGCCCATTGACGAGGCGCTCCGGGCGCACGGGCTTGAGCAGATAATCGACGGCATTGGCCTCGAAGGCCTGGATCGCGAAGTCGCCGTACGCCGTGGTGAAGATGATGGCCGGCGGCTTGGGCAGCTGCTGGAGATGGCGAGCCAGTTCAATGCCGCCCATGGAGGGCATGCGGATGTCGGCCAGGATGACGTCGGCCGGTCGTTCCGCGAGCAGGCGCAAGGCGTCCAGCCCATTGCCCGCTTCGCCCACGATCGCCACCGGCAACACGCCCTCGCAGTCGGCCAGCAGCGCGCGCAACCGGCGCCGAGCCGGGGCCTCGTCATCGACGATGAGCAGCCGGAGCGGCGGCGCTGGCGCGTTCATGGCCGGGCCCTCAGGTAGGGGATGGCGACATGCACCTGATAAGCCGTCCCGGTGACCTGGGTGCGCAGCGTCCCCTCGGCGTCGAAGTGCAGGGCCAAGCGTTCGCGGATATTCTGCAGCGCCATCTTGTTGCCGGCATGGTGGCCGCCTGTCCCCGCGTTGTAAGGGTTGCGCAGGACCATGTGGACTTGATTGCGGGCGTGGTAGACGTTGACGGTGATGCTCCCGGGCGCGCTGGAGGGTTCGATCCCGTGGTACACCGCGTTTTCCAGCAGGGGTTGCAGGATGAGCGGGGGCACCAGCGCATCGATGGGCCGCTTATCCAGGTGCCAGGCCACTTGCAGGCGCTCGCCCAGGCGCAGCTGTTCGAGCTCGAGATATTCCGAGCACAAGGCGAGCTCGCGTTCGAGAGGGACGAGCTCGCTGCTGTCCGCCATCACCGCACGAAACAGGTCGGCCATGTCCTGGAGCGCCTTCTCGGCGAGCCTGGGGTCGCTGCGGATGAGGCTGAGCACCGCGTTCAGGCTATTGAACAGGAAGTGCGGCCGTATGCGGGCCTGCAGGGCCTGCAGCTTCGCCTCGCTCAGGGCCGGCGAGAGGGCGCGCGCGCGCAGATCGAAGTAGGCGAGCAGCCCTCCCGTCGCCGCCAGGCAGGCAAGCCCGTTGTGCCAGAGGGCCAGCGCTTCGTCGCCGGCCAGGAGAGCATGGCCCGCCGCCGTGACGAGACCGGTCAGCAACAGCTCGATCGCCAGGATCGCGCCCACCCCCAGGAAGTAGGGCAGCCGTCTGAGGATGCGGCGCGAGGCGCACAGCGTGAGGAGGCTCAAAAGCAGGATCGGCTGCAGCAGCCCGGAGATGGCCGTGAGCGCCTCCCAGACCCCGGCCGCCGATCTCGCCATGAGGGCCGCACCGAGGACCGCCCCGCCGTTGACGGCTACGAGTATGCGCAACGCGACGCCCATATTGCAGAAATCGGGCAGGGCATGCGCAGGTCCTTTTTGATTTATAATCGCCACTTCCGCTCCCATGCAGCGCCGTCGATCGCAGGGGGCGCCGCTGGCGGCGCCGCACGGTCGACATTGTCATATATTCTGAACAAGGCCCCTCTTCCATGCAAGACAACGAAACGAACGCGCCGGTCCCGCAAGCGGGCGGCACGTGGTCGGGACGCTTCGGCGAACCCGTGGCCGAGATCGTCAAGCGCTACACCGCATCGGTCGGCTTCGACCGGCGCCTGGCCTTGTTCGATATCCGCGGCTCGGTGGCGCATGCGCGCATGCTGCATGCCGTGGGCATCTTGAGCCGCGAGGATTGGGAGGCGATTGAGCGAGGCCTGTCGTCGGTCGCAGACGACGTTCGCGCCGGGCGTTTCGAATGGTCGCTGGATCTTGAGGACGTGCACCTGAACATCGAGCGGCGCCTGACCGAGCGCATCGGCGAGGCGGGCAAGCGCCTGCATACCGGCCGCTCGCGCAATGACCAGGTGGCGACCGACGTGCGCCTTTTCCTGCGCGAGGCGCTCGATGACCTGGCGGAGCTCGCCCGGCGCGTGCAGGTCGCCCTTCTGGATCTGGCGGAGCACCATGCGGCCACCGTGATGCCGGGCTTTACCCATCTGCAGGTCGCCCAGCCGGTCAGCTTCGGTCACCATCTGATGGCCTACTTCGAGATGCTCGATCGCGACATCGGCCGGCTCGTCGACTGCCGGACCCGCATGAACCGGTTGCCGCTGGGGGCTGCCGCCCTGGCCGGGACGAGCTACCCCATCGATCGGGAGATGGTCGCGCGCGAGCTGGGCTTCGACGGGGTCTGCGAGAACTCCCTCGATGCCGTCTCGGACCGGGATTTCGCCATCGAATTTTCCGGCGCCGCCTCGTTGCTCATGGTGCACCTCTCGCGCATGTCGGAAGAGCTTATTCTCTGGATGAGCCCGCGTTTCGGCTTCATCGACCTTGCTGACCGCTTCTGCACCGGGTCGTCCATCATGCCGCAGAAGAAGAATCCCGACGTGCCGGAGCTGATCAGAGGCAAGACCGGGCGGGTGGTGGGCCACCTGATGGCGCTCCTCATGCTCATGAAGTCGCAGCCCCTGGCCTATAACAAGGACAATCAGGAAGACAAGGAGCCCCTGTTCGACGTGGTCGATACGCTGGCGCAGACGCTGGCCATCCTTGCCGACATGCTGCGCGGCATCACGGTGCACCCCGAGGCCATGCGAGCCGCCGCCCGGCAGGGCTTTGCCACGGCCACCGACCTCGCGGATTACCTGGTCAAGCGGGGCGTGCCTTTTCGGGATGCGCATGAGGCCGTGGCGCGTGCCGTGCGCCATGCGGAGGCCCAGGGCTGCGATCTCGCCGACCTCCCGCTCGAGACCTTGCGGGGTTTTTGCGACAAGATCGAGGCGGACGTGTATCAGGTGCTAACGCTCGAAGGCGCGCTTGACGCCCGCAACCACGTGGGCGGAACGGCTCCCGTGCAGGTGCGGGCAGCCATCGCCCGAGCCAGGCAGCGGCTTGCGGCGGGCGGCTGACAAGCAACAGCAGCCTGTGGACCGGGGCAGGTTTGTCCGGCGCACCCGCGCCAGAAGCGCTAGGGTCGGCCGCGAGTCAGCTCGACGGCGGCGCCTGCCTGGCTGCTGGCGAGGCGCTCCAGCGCGCGGAAGAGTTCCGTGCCGTCGCGGGTGTCTTCCCACGCCTGCCCCGTCCACCGGAAATGAAAGCCGCCCGCGCGGGCCGCGACCCAGATTTCCTGCGTCGCACTTTGTCGGTTGATGATGATCTTCGAGCCGTCCCCGAATTCGAGCTCGAGGATGCCTGCCGCCCTGCGTTCATAGTCGACGTCGTCCGTGTCCGCCGCCTCGAGCGCTTCCTCGATCGCGTTCAGGGTTTCCTCGGCTTGCTGCTCATATTCGCTCTGCGTCATGGGTCGCGCCTTTGTGCTATGATCCCGCTTCTTTAAAGGATAGGAAGAATACAATGCGGCTCGCCTGTTTGCTAGCCTTGGTCGCGGTGGCGCTGCAAGGCTGCGGGATCAAAGGCCCGCTGTACCTTCCCCCGCCGCACGCGCCTGCCCACAAGGCTGTCCAGCAATGAACTGGCTGCGCGCGATCGACGGCGAACTGTGCGCCGAATCCGTGCCTCTGTCGAGGATCGAGGCGCAGTTTGGCACGCCTTGCTATGTCTATTCGCGTGCGGCCTTGACCGAGGCCTATCAAGCTTTTTCCCAAGCGTTCGCCGGGCATGACCCGCTGATCTGCTATGCCGTCAAGGCGAATTCGAACCTGGCGATCCTCAACCTCTTCGCTCGGCTCGGGAGCGGGTTTGACATCGTTTCGGGCGGCGAACTGAAGCGCGTGCTCGCCGCCGGCGGAGACCCCCGAAAAATCGTTTTCTCCGGCGTGGGCAAGAGTGAAGCGGAAATTCGCGATGCGCTTGCGGCAGATATTCTCTGCTTTAACGTCGAATCCGCAGCCGAGCTGCACCGCATCGAGGCGCTCGCCGGAGCGCTTGGGCGCGTGGCGCCGATTTCGTTGCGCGTAAATCCCGACGTGGATGCCAAGACCCACCCCTACATCGCCACCGGGCTCAAGGAAAACAAGTTCGGGGTCCCCTACGCCGAGGCGTTGGCGCTGTATCGCACGGCGCGAGCGCTCAAGCACGTGGCCATCCGCGGCATCGATTGTCATATCGGCTCTCAGCTCATCGACATTGAGCCCTTCGTCGACGCCCTTGACAAGGTTCTTGCCCTGGTCGATCTCCTGGCGCGCGAGGACATCGAGATCACCCATCTGGATCTAGGGGGCGGGGTGGGCATCCGCTATCGCGACGAGACGCCGCCCGACATCGGGCGCTATGCCCAGGCCCTGCTGGGGCGCCTCAACGGGCGCCCGCAGCGCATTCTCTTGGAGCCCGGCCGGGCACTTGTCGGCAATGCGGGTCTTTTGCTCACCAAGGTGGAATACCTGAAGCGCGGGGAAGGGCGCAATTTCGCCATCGTCGACGCCGCCATGAACGATCTGATGCGTCCGGCGCTGTACGATGCCTACCACGAGATCGTCCCGGTGCATGCCCGGGCGCGGGCCGCGAGTCGCTACGAAGTGGTGGGGCCGGTCTGCGAAAGCGGCGACTTCCTGGGCCATGACCGGGAGTTGGCGATCGAGGAGCGCGATTGCCTTGCGATCCTGTCGGCCGGGGCCTATGGCATGAGCATGAGTTCCAACTACAACACGCGCCCGCGAGCGGCCGAAGTCCTGGTCGACGGCACACGCACCCACCTGATCCGGGCGCGGGAGCGTGCCGAAGCGCTCTTCGCGCTCGAGCATCTGCCCGACCTCTGATCCGGCGGGCCGTTCCCGGTTCGCCTGCGTCCCGCGGCATTTCCGCAAGACGGCCCGCCCGTCGCTCCTCCCTTGGTTGAGATTCCAGTGCTGTGCACTATAGTGGCAGAAAGATCGAGAAGAGTGCTTGCCCTGTGCAAGCCATAGAAGCCATCCTTATCTTCACTGACCCCTTCCTGGCCTGTGTCGCGTGCTTCGGCACGCATGGTTGCGACGGCGGACCCTGGAGACGAGGGGCATTCCAGGGAGCCAAGCCGCCATGATGAGTCGCATGCCCCATGCTCGCGAAGTGCTGCCTTGCGTTCTTGCTTCTTGCGTCCGTCGCGGCCCGGGCCGCGACGGATACGTCCGCGGCCCGCTTGATCGAAGCCAACAATGCCGTTGAAGCGTCGTATGCCCTAAGCGAAGTGCACTACGGCGAGATGCGCAACGGGGCCTATCTGGATACGGAAAACGGCGCGCTGCGCGGCGGCGAACTCGGATTGTCTTGGATGGGCGCGCTGCGCATGCCGGTTCGGGTGCATCGCCACGCCGGGGTTGTCCGCGGGTTCTACCTGCATGTGGCTTATCGCGAGACTGCCGGGGGGCTTCACTATGATGGTGCGCTGCAGACCCTGCAAGGCCAGGTTCTGGAGTCTCTGCACAACACCTCGCGGGCAAGATTCAAAGATGGGATTTTCCGGTTGGGCCAGGGGTTCGTGCCGTCCGCGCAGGTGCTGCTGACACCCTACCTGGAATTGGGACTGCACGAGTGGGATCGGACGCTGTCTGGGGAATGGGGCTATCAGGAGACGTATCGCAACGCCTTCTACGGTCTCGGGGTCCGGGTGCAGTATGCGGCCGGCGCCCGATGGATTCTGTCCGGTGCCGTTGCGGCGGGCCGCACGGCGGATGCCCGCATCACCGTCGACATGGCGAGGGCGGGCCTGGGCCAGACGACCATGCGGCTCGGACCTGCGCCCTACTATAGGGCCGAGATCGGCGCCGATGTCGCCTTGGGGCGGCGGCTCCATGCGTTCGCAAAGCTGGCGTATAGCCGGTTCGAGTATGGCGCCAGCAGCCAGGGTTGGCTGTATTCCGGGACCACCTACCTCGCCATGGTGATGGTCGAGCCAAGCAGCACGACGGCAATCGCGAGTTGCGCATTGGGGCTGCGTTACACCTACTAGGCCGAACTTCCCGCGGGTCGCATGGCCGATCAACGGAACCGTTCCCCCTTAAGGGAAGGCGGCGTCCATGGCGCGATGTGTGTGACGAGCCCATCGGGCGGCCAGGGCTGTCGGGTGCCGTCCCTGCAATCGGTGTGCCGCTCGTGGTGCCGCCGCATCGGCCAGAGCGGGCAAGCCTGCCCTGGATCAAGGAAGAGTCTGCGCCCCTGGCGCGGCGCGCCGGGTGACACGGCGCAGAAGGCATTGTTCCCCGAGAGGTTCACTGCCCCGCGCGGCGGCCCGTGGACGCCGTCGGCCGCGAGGTCCGAATTGCCGCGCGAGACATGGGGTTGATGGGGCCTGTGACCGCCGTGCCGGCATCCGGATCGAAACCCGGATCGACCGTGACGAGCCGTTTGCCGACGATGTTATGGTGCCGCCATGCGCGGTGCCCCATGTGCTCGGTACCTAGGGCTCCGCGATGATGCGGGTATCCGCGGCGATGGAGGGCTGGGCGCCCGCGACGCGCCAACGGCTGACGCGCATGCCCACGGCTTTTCAGCGAGTGCCCTTCGATCTGTCCTCCATGACGCTATTTCGGGCTGCCGTTGCCGTGTGGCCGGAGGCGTCGTCTCAGGCGCCCGAAGAGAGCGGCGATGACCAGGAGCGGAAGCACAGGATCAGGACGCCCTGCGTGCCCGAGGGTACACCCGCCCCCGCCGCCGCCCCCGCCGCCTGCGCTTCCACCCGTGAGGGCAGGCGGGTCGACGGTCACGGTGAAGGTTGTCGCCTGCGATTCGTTGGAACTGTTGGCGACGGTGACGGTGAGGTTGGTGGTGCCGCTTTGCCCCGAGACGGGCGTTATCGTGAGACTGCAGTTGTTGCTGTATCCCGACTGCCCGCAATTGGATGGGGAGAGCGCAACGTTCGCGGCGGGGATGAGGATGCTGTTGGCCGATGACACGCTGATCGTCAGAGGTGCTGTTCCGCTGACCATGACCGAGGTGCTTGCGCTTTGCCCATCGGTCATCGTGAGGTTCTTGATGGGACTAACGGTGGGCAGCGAAATCTGTTGGCGCGCATTCCACACATCGACGCGCCCATAACCGAATGTGCCGTTCCATGGGGGACTGAGCGGATAGGCACCCTGCTCCAGGTCTCCCATGAGTTGGCTGGCGGACAGACTTTTGAAGGCGCCTTCGAGCAACGCCAGCGATGCAGCGGCATTGGGTGTGGCCGCAGATGTCCCAAAAAACATATTGGTCGAGAAGTCGGTTCCCGAATTGTCGACGTAGATCCCATCGGGGGCGACGAGCACCGGTGCATCGATCTGTTGGAGCGGGTTGCTCAGGGTCGTGCTTGAGTTCCAAAACGCGAGATTGATAGGCCCTTGCTGGCTGTATGGCTCGATGCTCGCACCGACCCCGTCGGAACCATTGACCGCCCCGATGGGCTGATCGCCGATCGCAAATTGCTGGGGCGAATCCAGTCCCCCCGTGCTGGTCGTACCCAACGAGCTCGCCCCGTCGGCCATGATGTCGAGCTTGAGAAATTTCCCAGCCAACGATCCGTCGTTGCCAATGTAGATATCATAGGTCTTGCCGGCAGTGAACTGCCCATTCGCCCACAGCGCATCCACCGGATCGGCCTGGCTGCTTCCGCTCACGCAGCCAACGATGGCGTTGTGGTTCGACGGGTCGACGACGTAGAGGTCAAAGTTGCTGATGTTGCTCGAGTAAGGATCATCCCATTCGAGGAACACGCCCCATGAGTCGTTGTAGAAGGTGTAGGGGTCGAAAACGGCGCTTCCGAAATTTTCCACATAGGCGTCCGTGTGCCCATTGCAGGTGAGCGTGAGGCCTGTTGTATTCTGTGTCGGCGCGTAATTGCCCTCCCAGTAGCCGGCCTCGTTGTTACCCGATGCGCTGAACAGGGTGAGGGCTGAATCGCCTTGCAGGACGTTCTGGACGCCTTGGGTAAATGTGCTTTGGTTGGACATGATGTCCTCGCCCAGAAACCCCAGGTCGTCGGCCACGATGTTGACGTGGGCGTTCGCGAAGGCCTGCAGGCATTGGACGTACTCGACATCGGTCTGGGGGCCGCAGAAGGCGAGTGCCGCGCCAGGGGCCACGGCATGCACTTCCTCGAGCATCATCGTGCCTTCATCGGTGGGGGTCAGGTTCGTGTTGGTGAAAGTCGACCCGCTGCAAGGATCTGCGGCGCTGCAATAATTCGTGATATTGCCCGGCAGTTCTCCTCGGCCTTGTATGGTGGCGAGGCTCGTATCATCGTCAGAGATGACGCCCACGGTTACGCCGCTCCCGTTGATGCCCGTGCTGGAGGCGTAGAGGTCGGCGTTCATGATGCTCACGCCATTCCCGTCAATCGGGGTCGTGCCGGCCATCGTCGCGACACCGCCGCCCGTTCGAGGCGAGAAAGACGCACCGCCCCTGACGCGCGCATAGTGCGGCAGGTCCATCAGCGTGACGTTGGACAGGCTCGCGAGATACGGCACGCTGCTCGCACTGACCCACCCTTCCACGACGCAAAAGGGAGGTGCCGATGCGGTGGCGCTGACATGAAAGCCGGCGGCGGCCAGCGACCCTGCGTCGACGGGCTGTCCGCATGGATGGGAAATGTCCACCTGGATGCCGCCCGCCGCGTCGAAGCGGGCGCCGCCTACGGACAGGGTCCGGCGGGCGGCGGGCGCAACGGTCGAGGGGATGATGCCTTCCCGCTGCAGTTCAGCCGATAGGCGTGTCGAAATGTGCGCTTGCCAGGCGCTGGCAAAGGCAACTTGGGCCGGTGCCAGGAGGGCAAGCAGGCAAGCCGCCACGAGGATTTCCACGACGGCCCCCACTGGGCCTGCCAGGGTCATGATTTTCTCTCCCTTAGGTTCGCTACCGACGCATCTTTTGGTCCCGGGCCCTTGCATAATTCGGCAACGAGATGGTTCTTATCCCCGGGACACGCGCCAGCGTTGCGAGCCTGGCGGGCTCGATCCAGCCCTCCATGACACAAAACGGCGCGGCATGGACTTGCGCCGAGATCTGCAGACCCGCAGCCTTCGCGGCGTGGGTTGGCGCGTTAATGCTGCAAGAATAGGCGGCGTCCACCTGAATTCGCCCGGCGGCATCGGTGCGGATCAGGTTGCGGGGAACGCCGCCGCACCGCGTCGGCGCGGTGCCTTGCTTCGCGCAGGCGCAAAGGGAGGCCACCATCGGGGTGAGTACCCCGTTCCCTCGAGATGGGGCGCCGACGTTGGCGCAAGAGGTTGCCACGGCCGAGAGGCCGCCCAGGAGAAGCAGCCCGAAGCGGAGCCCCGCCCGCACGCGGGTGGCGGCTGAACTGCGGGTTCGCGGAGCTGCGCGGCGGCTGTTTGCCAGGAACCGCCAGCCCGGCTTGAGGGCCATGCGACAGATGGAAAGGCATGCCGCGATCGGCGCCGCTGTCCGTGCACGGGCCATCAGTCAAGACTCACGACGATGGCGCTCTCGGCGGCTGATGGATGCGGAACGGGCTGATGCTCCCGGCCGCCCACAGGCGGGCATGGGCCGATGCGAAGACTTCGGTAAGACTCTAAAAAGCACTGTGCTGGCCGCCATGATGAGCGCTTCGTTGCGTGACCTAAATAACGGCTCGCCTGCGCGGATACTTTATACCAATCGGCGGTTGTGCCCGACCGCATGGCTATGCCCCCTGGGCGGGGTCAAGAGCAGCTTCTTGTTTTGCCTGGCGCCTCCATGGGGCTTTGTGGACAATGCCGATGCCATGAACTATGATCGATCAAGAGGATGAAACGGAAGCCCCCGGTCAAACCCCTATAAATGTAAATGGCCCCAGTCAGATTGTTCGCGCATACCGCCAAGCCCTCATGGGTATGGGTTTTGACGGCGGGCCTCGGCGTGGCCTTGTGTTGGTGCGCCGCCTACTGGACGTGGGTGTTCTTGGCCCCTTCGGCGCCGCCCCTGTGGATCTCTTCGAACCCGGCATCGGCCGATTCGGACGCCGAGCGCATTGCCGACGGACACCTCTTCGGGACGGCGCAGCGCGCCGAGATGAAACCATTGTCCGTGGCCGTCGGCGTCGAACTTGAAGGGGTCATGGCGGGGGGGGACGGACAGCCCGGCTATGCGATCATCCGCAGAGTCGGCGGCGCACCCGAGCCGGTCGCGGTGGGGGCCGCGCTTGCGCCGGGCGTGATCCTGCGCGCGGTGTATGCCCACCATGTGCTGGTGGATGATGGCGGCACCATGGCCCGCGTCGCGCTGCCCGGGCCGGCGGCGGCGCCAATGGCCGTTCAAGGGCGTTACGCGCGCCACCTGCAACGAGCGGACTGACGGAAGCGGAGAGAAAGGGGAAGGCGTTTGAAGAGGGGTGGTGGTCTCGCATGCCGTGCCGTTTTGCTCTTGTGGTGTCTTTCTCCTTTGGCCGCGCGGGCACAGGAGACGACGCGCGTCACGCTCAATTTCGTTCATGCCGACGTCGTCTCGGTCATCAAGGCCGTCGGCATGTTGGCGCACAAGAATTTCATCATCGATCCCAAGGTCGGCGGGACGATCGATATCGTCTCGACGCATCCGGTCTCGCGCGCCACCGCATATCGGATGCTGCTGGCCGCCCTGCGCATGCAGGGATTCGCGGCCGTCCCCGGCCCGGGCGGGGTCAAGATCGTGCCGGAAGCCGACGCGAAGCACAACTTCAGCCCGACCGTGGGCACCTCGGTGCCTGTCCATGGCGACCGCGTGATCACGCAGGTGCGTCCGCTCCTGTATGCCTCCGCGGAGCAGCTCATACCGGTGCTGCGCCCGCTCATCTCGCCCAACAACGCCATCGCGGCCGATCCGACCGCCAATGCGCTGGTGATTACCGACTACGCGGAAAATATCCACCGCATCGATGCCATCATCGATGCGGTGGATCAGCCGGCCAAGAGCAACGTCGCGGTCATTGCCCTGCACTACGCCTCCGCGGTGGACGTTGCGCAGCAGATTTCCACCGTGCTTGGAAGCGGCGGTGGAGCGCCGCACTTGCCTAACGGCGTCCCGCTCCCTGCCGGCCTCTCTCCGGCGGCGGACAGCCTGGTCATCGATCCGGATGCCCGCACCAACAGCCTCATCGTTCGCGCCCCGGATCCCGCGATGATCGACAAGGTGCGCAGGCTCGCCTATCAGCTGGACGTGCCGACCAGCGCGGGCGGCAACATGCACGTCATATATCTCAAGAACGCCAATGCCGTCGACCTTGCCAAGACCCTGGCCGGGATTCTGTCAGGGGCGCCGGGCGCCGCCGCCGCGCCGCACCCCCCGGCGCCCTATCCGTCGGCCCCCGCGGCGGCGCCGGTGACGGCCGGCAACAGCGTCATCCGCGCCGACGCCGCGACCAACTCGCTGATCGTGACGGCGCCGGACAATGTCTATAATTCCCTGCGGGCCGTGATCGACCGGCTCGACGTGCGGCCGGCCGAGGTCTACGTCGAGGCGCTGATCGCCGAGGTCACGCTCAACAGGGCGGCGGAGCTGGGCGTCCAGTGGCAGTCGGTGTTGGGACAGAGCGGCAATTCGGCCCTGGTGGGAGGGACTAATTTCTCCACGGGGGTCGCCACGGGAGGCGGCGGTGCGAACCTCATCAACCTGTCTGCCGGCATTGCCAGCGGCGCCGTGCTGCCGGCCTTGGGCCTCAACATTGGTCTTTTGCAGCGCCTTACCATCGGCGGGCAGGAAGTGACCGGGCTGACGGCGCTCGCGCGCGCCCTGGAGCAGGACTCGAACGCCAACATCCTCTCGACCCCGGACCTGCTGACCCTCGACAACCACGACGCGAAGATCGTCGTGGGCCAGAACGTCCCCTTCATCACCGGCAGCTATGCCCAGACCGGCGCCTATGGGGCGGCGGGGACGGCTGCCTCCGCGACGGTCACGCCCTTTCAGACGATCGAGCGCAAGAACGTCGGCTTGACCCTGGACGTCAAGCCGCAGATCACGCAAAGCGGCGCCGTGAAGCTCACCATCTATCAGGAGGTCTCGGCCATCGCGGACACGTCGAACCCGGCCGGGATCATCACCAACAAGCGCTCGCTCAAGTCGACCGTCCTCGTCGACAACGGGCAGATCATCGTCCTCGGCGGACTGATCCAGGACGACGTGGAAAACGCCGTGGACAAGGTGCCGGTGCTGGGCAGCATTCCCATCCTGGGGGGGCTGTTCCGGTATGAAACCCGGAAACGCGTCAAGACGAATCTCATGGTCTTCCTGCGGCCGATTATCCTGCGCGGCCCCGGGGCGGGTGCGGCGCTCACGGACCAGCGCTATCGTTACATCATGAGCCAGGAGGGCGCGGCGGCCCTGCCGCACCGCGTGCTGCTCCCCAACTATCCCACGCCGACCGTGCCGGGCCCGTTCATGCCCAAGGTCGCCCCACAAGGGCCCGCCAGCGTCCCCCGGAGCGTCGAGCCACCGGGGCCACCGGCGGCGGGTCACTGAAAGGGGCGACAGATGCGCATCCGGCGATTCAGGGGGCCAGGGGGCAGGCGATGAGCATCCTCTCGGATGCGCCCGATGAACGGGATGCGCCGGACCCGGCCATCGCCGTTCGGCTGCCCTACCCGATCGCCAAGGCCAAGGGCATCATCGCGGCGCGCGCGCGCGGCGCGGAGATCGAGGTCTGGGCGCGCGAGGGCGTGCGGGCCGAGATGCTGGTGGAGGCGCGGCGTGTGCTCGGGGCGCCCTTGTCGGTGCGCGTCATCCCCGCAGGCCGTTTCGAGGATTGCCTCGCGCAGGCCTACTCGCGCCCTGACCACCAGACGGCGAGCCTCATGGTCGATCTTGAGCAAGATCTCGACTTGCAGCAACTGGCCCAGGAATTGCCCAAGGTGGGCGACCTGCTCGATGTCGAGGACGAGGCGCCGATCATTCGCCTGATCAATGCGCTGTTCACGCAGGCGCTGCGCGAGCAGGCCTCCGACATCCATATCGAGCCTTATGAAACGCGCTCGGTCGTCCGCTTTCGCGTCGACGGGCTGTTGCGGGAGGTGATCGAACCGCAGCGGGCACTCCATGCGGCGATCGTGTCGCGCATCAAGGTGATGGCCGAACTCGACATCGCGGAAAAGCGGCTGCCCCAGGACGGACGCATCACGCTGCGCATCGCCGGCCGCCCCGTCGATGTGCGCGTGTCCACCCTGCCCACGGGCCACGGCGAGCGCGTCGTGCTGCGGCTGCTCGACAAGCTGCAAGGCCGCCTCGAGCTCCCTGCCCTGGGGCTTGACGCGGGGACGATGGCCGCCCTCGACGAAGCGATTCACCATCCGAACGGGATCATTCTGGTGACCGGCCCGACCGGCTCCGGCAAGACCACCACGTTGTATGCCGCGCTCTCGAGGCTGGACGAGACCGTGCTCAACATCGCGACCGTCGAAGATCCGATCGAATACGATCTCGCCGGCATCAGCCAGACGCAGGTCAATCCGCGCATCGACATGACCTTCGCGCGGGCGCTGCGCGCGATCCTGCGCCAGGATCCCGACGTCATCATGATCGGCGAGATTCGCGACCTGGAGACCGCCGAGATCGCGGTCCAGGCGAGTCTCACCGGGCATCTGGTGCTGGCGACCCTGCATACCAACGATGCGCTCGGCGCGGTGACCCGCCTGACCGATATGGGGGTCGAGCCGTTCCTGCTGGCCTCCAGCCTGCGGGCGGTCCTGGCGCAGCGGCTCGTGCGGCGGTTGTGCCCGGAATGCCGCAGCGCCCGCGCTCCGGATGCGACCGAACGCTCGCTCTTCGCGCCTGGGGCGGCGCCGCCCGTGGTCTATCACCCGGTCGGCTGCGCGGCCTGTGATGGGACCGGCTATCGGGGACGTACGGGGATCTATGAGCTGATGGTCATGGATGAAGGCATGCTGCGCAAGATCCACAATCGGGACTCCGAGGAGACCTTGCGCGCCTATGCGCGCGCCCACGGCCTCATCGGCCTGCGCGAGGACGGCATGCGCTGGGTGGCGAGTGGCGAGACGAGCATGGAGGAGGTTCTGCGTGTCGCCGAAGAACATGGCCGCCTCAAGGAGAAGGAGGCGGCCGCCTGAACCGGGGGCTGACAGGGCACCATGGCGGGCTTCAAATATGAGGCGGTGGGGGACGACGGGCATCTCGTGAAGGGCGTGCTCGAGGCCGATACGCCCCGGCAGGCGCGCCTGAGCCTGCGCGCGCGGGGACTGACCGCCGTGACCCTCGATGCCCTGTCGGGGGGCGCCCCGAGAGCATGGCGCGCCGGTCCGGGTGCGGCGCAGCTGGGTGTCCTCACGCGCGAGCTCGCGACCTTGCTCAACGCCGGGCTCACCGTCGAGCGGACCTTGACGGCCTGTATCGAGCATATGGAATCCCATGCCGTGCGGCAGCTGCTCGCGGCCGTCCGCGCCGACGTGCTGGCGGGCTTGAGCCTCGGTCAGGCGCTGGCCAAGCAGCCCCGGGCCTTCCCGGCGATCTACCTGGCGCTGGTGGACAGCGGCGAACGCTCGGGCCAGCTGGGCGCCGTCATGCTGCGGTTGGCCGACTATCTCGACAACCGGCAGCGGCTGCGGCAGAAAGTGGGGCTTGCCTTCGTCTATCCCGCCATCGTGACGACGGTGGCGGTTCTGGTGGTCGGTGGCCTGCTCACTTATGTGGTGCCGCAAATAGCCGGCGTCTTCGAGGACAGCGGCCAGCCGCTTCCCTGGCTCACCCGCGCCCTGATCGCGCTCAGCCAGTGGTTTGCGCACGCTTGGCCGGTGCTCGTCGCGGGAGCCGCGCTCGCCGCGCTGGCGGTGCGTCGGGCGCTGAAGGAGGCGCGTTGGCGCCGCTTTGTGGGCGAGCGGGTGCTGCGTGTGCCGGTGGTCGGACGCATGGTGCGCGCGCTCAATACCGCGCGCTTCGCGGCGAGCCTCGCGATCCTGGTGGGTAGCGGCGTGCCGCTCCTGAGCGCGCTCGGTGCCGCCGCCGCGGTCGTGGGCAACGTGCCGATGCGGCTGGCTGCCGAGGAGGCCATGCGCAAGGTGCGCGAAGGGGTCAGTCTTGCGCGTGCCCTGTCGCATAGCGGGTTGTTCCCGCCGATGATGGTCCACCTGGTGGCGAGCGGCGAGACGAGCGGGCAGCTGGCGGCGATGCTGGAGCGCGTGGCCTCGCAACAGGCGCTCGAAGTCGAAGGGCGCATCTCCATGCTGGTCACGCTGCTCGAGCCGGCCCTTATTCTGGCGATGGGCGCGACCGTGCTGGTCATCGTGCTGGCGATCTTGCTGCCCATCTTCGACATGAATCAGCTGGTGCACTGAGGAGCGGGCTCCGCCAGGCATCGGTGCAATGGAAGGAGGCTTTGAATGATGCGCGCGCGCGACGAACAACGTGGGTTCACCCTGATCGAAATCATGATCGTGGTCGTGATCCTGGGCATTCTGGCAGCCCTGGTGGTGCCCAAGATCATGAGCCGTCCCGAGCAGGCGCGGGTCGTTGCCGCCCGGGCCGACATCAGCACCATCATGCAGGCCCTCAAGCTCTACGAGCTGGACAACGGGACCTATCCCACCACCGACCAGGGGCTGTCGGCGCTGGTGTCCAGGCCCACCGTGCCGCCCATTCCTGCCAACTGGAAGCCCGGGGGGTACCTGGAACGGCTGCCGAAGGATCCCTGGGGGCGCGAGTACCTGTACCTCAATCCCGGCGTCCACGGCCGAATCGACGTGTTCAGCTACGGCCCGCAAGGACAACCCGGAGGGCAGGGAGAAGATGCGGAAATCGGCTCCTGGCAGCACTGATGCGTCGCCCCCCGGCAGGGGCACCGGATTCACCCTGATCGAGCTCCTGGTCGTGCTCGCGATCGTCGGCATCATGGTCGGCGTTGCCGCCGTGCGGTTGATGCCGGATCCGTCACGCCGGCTTGAGGACTCGGCCCGCCGCTTGGCGGCCCTCCTGGAGCAGGCGCGCGAAGAGGCGCTGATTACCGGGAGCAGCATCGGCTGGTCCCAGGAGGGTGGGGGCTACGCATTCTGGCAACGGGACGGGACGGGGCGTTGGGCGCTCGATGCGGCGCGCGTCTTTCGTGCGCGCGAGCTGCCGCCCGGGGTGCGCATCGTCGCGGCGCAGGCCGACGGCGCACCGCTCGCAGGTGGCTCGCGCATCGTTTTTGCGGCGCAGGGCATCGGGCTTCCGTTTCGGCTTACGCTCGCCTTGGCCGGGCGGCGCGTGTCCGTGGCCTGCGACGGACGGGGTGCCGTGCGCCTCGGAGGCCTCCGTGGACAGTAGACGGGAAAAAAGAGGCAGCCGGGGGTTTACCTTGCTCGAGGTGATCGTCGCCCTTGCCATTCTCGCGATTGCCTTGGCGGCGGTCTCGCGCGCGACATTGAGTCTGGTGGACGCTGCGGGCCAGGTCCGCACGCGCCTGCTGGGCGGCTTCGTGGCGCAGAATCGGCTCGCGCTCCACGAGGCGATGCGCGACTGGCCGGCGGTGGGTACGGCCAGCGGGACGCAAGCCGAGGCGGGCCGGTCGTTCGAGTGGCGGGAGGCGGTGACCAAGACCCCGAATCGGCGTTTTGAGCGGATCGACATCCGCGTCTATGCAAGCGGCGACCCGCAGTACGCGGTGGCGCACGTGGTGGGCTATCTGGCGCACGTCTCGGCCGCGTCGGTCGCTTCGCCATGACCCGGATGCCGGTGCGGCGGGAGTCTGGCCATGCGGACGGCGGCTTCACCCTGGTGGAGCTCCTGGTCGCCGTGGCGATCTTCGCGCTCCTGTCGGCCTTGGCTTACCGGGGGCTCGATGCCGTGCTGGCGACGCGCGACCACGTCCTGGCGGAGGACCGCAAATGGCGCGATGTGGCGATTTTCTTTGCCCGCTTCGGACAGGATCTCGGCTCCGCCGTCGACCGCCCGGTGAGCGCGCCGGACGGCCTTACCGCAGAGCCGGCCTTCTACGGCGGGCCGGACGGGCCCCACGGCGCGCCCGAGATCGTGTTCACGCGCATGGGTTTTCCCGACCGGCACGATCCGATGGCCGCGCCCCAGCGCGTGGGCTATCGCCTGCGCGGCGGGCGCGTCGAGTGGCTGTTGTGGCCGGCGTTGGACGCCGCGCCGTCCACCCGCCCACTCGTCACGCGCATGCTCGCCCACGTGACGCGTCTGGATTTTGCGTACCTCGACCGTGAGGGGCGCTGGGCGGGCGCATGGCCGGCGCGCGCCGGTGAGGATCTGCCGCGCGCGGTCAAGGTGACTGTGGTGCTGGCGGGGGGCGGGCGGCTGGTGCGGGTGTTTGCACGATGAGCAGGGCGATGCGCGCAGGCGGAATCGCGCCGCGCCAAGCGGGCCTGGCGGTCGTGACGGCACTTCTCGTGGTGGCGCTGGCGGCAGCCGCGGTGGGCGCGATGGCTTGGCGGGAGCGGATGTGGGTGAGGCAAGTGGCGAATCTTGAGGACGCGGCGCAGGCCGACGCCGTCGCCCGCGCGGGTATCGCGTGGGCCGGGGCGATCCTTGCCCAGGAGGGGCGCCAAAGCGGCATCGACGACCTCGGGCAGCTATGGGCGCGCCCCTTGCCGCCCGTCGCCGTGGGATCCGGGTCCGTGGCGGGGAACGTGACGGATGCGCAAAGCCGCTTCAATCTCAACGATCTCGCCGGCGTGGGCGGCGGCAGTGCGCAGGATGTCGCGGCGTTCAGGCGCTTGCTCGTCCTGCTGGATCTGCCCCCGGAGCTGGCCGGTGCGGTGGCCGATTGGGTATCGCCGCCCTATCCCGGGGCGCTGGATGCCTATTATCTGGCGCAGGAGCCGCCGTACCGGGATGCGCACCGCCCCCTGACCGACGTCGACGAGCTGTATCGCATCAAGGGCTTCGATGCGCGCATCGTGGAACGCCTGCGCCCCTTCGTCACGGCGCTTCCGGGGTACACGCCGGTGAACGTGAACACGGCCCCGGCGGAGGTGCTCGCCGCCGTGTTTCCCGGGCTCGGCCTGAGCGAAGCGCAGGCCCTGGTGGCGAGCCGCGGGGACGCGTATTTCCAGAGCCAAGCGGACTTTGCCGGGCGGCTCACGGCCGGGCAGCTTGCGGGGGTGCGCGACCAGGCATTCTCGGTCAACAGCCAATATTTTCTGGTGCACGTGCACATCCGCTATCACCGGGTGCGGGTGACCGAGAAGGCGTTGCTGTACCGCGCGCGCGGTTCGGGAACGCAGATCCTGTGGAAGAAGGTAAGCTGATGCGCCTGACGGGAACCCTTGCCGAGACCTTGGTCTTGCGGCCGCACAACGGAAGGAGACGCGCCGTGTCCGCCTTGCACGTTTACATGCCGGAAACGTGGGGAGCGGAGCCTGCGGCCATCGACTATGCGTGGTATCGGGGACAGGCCGAGCCCCGGCGCGGCCAGGCCCCGCTAGCCCAGATGCCGAAGGCTGATCGGCTCACCGTCGTCTTGCCGGCCAGTCTCGTGTTGTTGACCTGCGTGCGGGTGCCGCAAGTGCGCGGGCGAAGGCTCGCGCAATTGCTTCCCTTCGCGGTGGAAGAGAAGCTGATGTGCGATCCGGAGGCGATCCACGTCGCGCCGGGCCCAAGGCTCCCCAGCGGCGAGTTCCCGGTGGCCGTCGTCGACCGTACGTATTGGAACGCGCTGGTGGTCCGGTTGCGGGAGGCGCGCCTTTTCCCGCAAGCCATCATTCCGGAGTCGTTGAGCGTGCCCGTGGAACAGGGGCAATGGGGGGTGGTGTGGAAGGGGGGCGGCGGCTTCGTGCGCACGGGTGAGACGTCCGGATTCGCGCTCGACGGCGCGCCCGAGGGGGCGCCGCCCTATACCCTGGGCTTGGCCCTGTCGGAAGCGGCCGCGCAGGGCTCGGCACCGCGCGAGCTGGTGCTGCGTGCCGTGGGCGGGCAGGCGCCGGATGTCCGCGCATGGGAGGGGATGCTCGGGGTGCCGGTGCGTCTGGCAGAACCCGCTGGCTCAGCCGAATACCTGCCTGCGCGCGGCGCGGCGATCAACTTGGCCCCCGGCATGGGAATCGTCGGGGCGGCGTGGTTTACCCGCGAGCGCCTGCTGCAGCTGCGCCCGGCCCTGTGGGCCGCCGCGGCCCTCCTGCTGCTCGCCGTGGGCGGCGAAGGGCTCGCCACGCTGAAGATGGCCCATGAGGCGAAGCGGCTGCGTGCCGATATGCTCGGCAGCTTCAGGCGGGCATTTCCGGAGACCACGGCGATCGTCGATCCGGTCTTGCAGATGCGCCGCAATCTCATGGATTTGCGGCACGCCCATGGCCAGCTCGATCCGCGCGACTTCCTGCCGCTTCTCGCGCGAGCCGCAAGCGCGTTGGCGCCCGCCCGACTCACTGCGCTGACCTATGCTGCCGGCACGCTGACGCTCGATGTGGCGCTGCCGAACGAGGCGGGTGCTGCCTTGCTGCAGCGCCGTCTGCTGGCCGCCGGGTTTCGGGTCCGTGCAAGAATCGAGCGAGCGTCGCACGGCGTGAACATCCAGCTGCGGTTATCCAGAGACCCAACATGAACGAGACCATGCGGCAGTTCTGGCGCGAGCGGTTGCCCCGCGAGCGTGCCCTCTTCCTGGCGGGGGGGACGCTGGTACTGGCCATCTTCTTTTTCCTCTACCTATGGGTGCCCATGGTGAAGACGCGCGCGCGGCTGACACAGGCCCTGCCGGCGCTCGTTGCCCAGGCGCAGGCGATGCGGCGCGATGAGACGGCGGTGCGCGTGCTCAAGGCGTCGGCCGCGGTCGCGCCCCTCTCCGGGGCCAAGCTGCAATCGGCGGTCTCGCAATCCGCGCGCGGTGCTGGGCTGAGGCCGGAGGCCGTCGTCCCCGACGGATCGGACGCCTTGACCGTGCGTTTCGCCTCGGTGCAGTTCGACGGCTGGATTCAGTGGATCGGGCGGCTCCAGCGCCACCTCGGCGTTAGGGTCGAAGGAGCACGGGTGCGGCCAGCAGGGCCTCCCGGGTGGGTCTCGGTGGATGTGTCGTTGGCTGCCCCGCAGCGTGACGCGCCATGAGCGCGCGACCCATATCCCCGCAGCCGCGGCGAGGGCGCCGGACGCTTTGGGGCCTGTTCCTGGTCGTGGGCTATGCCGGCTTTCTCGCGGCGAGCGCACCGGCGAGCGTGGGGGCGTGGCTGGTGGCGAAGGCGAGTGCCGGCCATATGCTGCTGAGCGGAACGGCAGGCAGTCTATGGGACGGGGCCGCCCGGGAAGCCGTCGTGCGGCTGGGCCAACGGCAGGAATATCCCTTGGGCGGAATGCGCTGGCAGGTGCGTTGGCGCAACCTCTGGAAGGGGCGTCTTGCGATCCCGGTCGAGATCGCGGGGGCAGACGATAACGCGCGCGCCATCATGGCCTTGGCGTTCGGGGGCGTTCGCGTCACGCATTTGGCGGCCGCCTTTGACGGCGGCCCGCTCATGCGCCTGCTGCCCCTGCTGGCCCCGGCGGGGCTCAAGGCGCGGGTGCGGGTGCACAGCGACGCCTTGACCTTCAGCCGCTCAGGCGGGCCCAAGGGGCGCGCCGACCTGATCTTGAGCGGCGTAACCACATCGCTCGGGCCTGTGCCCAAGCTCGGTACCTATGCCGTCCACATCGTTTTTGCCCGCGCCGGCGCGCGATTTCGCGTCGCGACGGTGCAAGGGCCGCTGGCGCTGTCGGGCGCCGGGACCTGGTCAAAGCCGCTTGGCGTGCACTTCGAGGGGCTGGCGCGGCCGCAAGGGCCTCGTGCCGCGGCCCTCGATTTCTTCGCCAGCCGCATGGGCAGACGGCAGCCGAACGGGAGCTACCGGGTCCTGTGGCCCCAGGGGCTGGTGGCCGCGCTTCCTTGACAACCCCCTCCGTTCGAGCCTGCAGCGCCTATCCCCTCCCGCCCGCGCAGGTGATCCGGGTCCCCCCGTTCCGACGGCGCATCGCCGAACCCTAAAAAGACCCTACATCCGCCAAGGTGGCGTGCCGGACTCGTCTCGCCCGACCCTAATGGACGGCCGAGCGCGAACCGGCGCGCGGAACCTCAATCGCCAACGTGGCCTTGGTTCCGCCGCCAATGGCCGCTCGTCTTGTCGCGCCGGGCCGACAGTCATGCCTTCCGCGCCATTAGCCTATTTGAATGGTCTAATGGACGGATGGCGGCGCGTTTCGCGGTTGCGGATTGAAAAACGTGAACTATAGTGGCTATACCGATTTGCATAGAACTGCGCTCGAGATAATTATTTTTACGACATGTTAGGGTGGCGAATGAAAAACCGTCTGCGGATGCCATGGCGCCTTGCGCTGCTTTTGCCTCTTTTCGTTTCCCCTTTCGCGTCCGCGTTTCCGGTCGCGCCCCCCGGCGCTGCCCAAAAGGTGATGGCGCCAGCGGGCTATTTGCTCGCCCCCGGCGATGTGCTGGGCATTTCCGTGTGGGGCGAGAAGGATTTGCCCGAGGAGGTGGTGGTGCGTCCCGACGGCGGCATTTCCTACCCCTTGGCGGGCGACATGCGGGCGGCGGGAAAGACGGTTGCCCAGCTTGAGACGGAGATCACGCGGCGTCTCAAGAAATACATTCCCGCCGCCGTCGTGACCGTCATGGTGGACAAGGTCGAAGGCAACAGCATCTATGTGATCGGGCAGGTGAACAAGCCCGGCGAATTTGTGACCGGCGGCTATGTGACCGTGCTCCAGGCCTTGAGCATGGCCGGAGGCCTCACGCCCTATGCCGCCGATAACGACATCAAGGTCATCCGTCAGGATGGGCGCCAAAGCCGCGTGTTCTCCTTCCACTATGCGGACCTGGAGAAGGGGAACGATCTTTCCCAGGACATCCAGCTTGAACCCGGGGACGTGGTCGTCGTCCCCTGAATGCCAGCCTGGCAGGGAATGCGACTAGCAGGCTGACAGCGGCCCGGCGACGGCGGCTTGCCGTTCGTGCCGGGGTACCCAAGATGGCAAGACGAGGCGGATGTTCGAGGTGGGCGTGAAGCGGAAACTTGCAGGGTGGGCGCTGAGCGCGCTGTTGGGGTGGGGAGGGGTTCGGGTTGCGCACGCGGCGCAATGGTCGATGAATCCGTCAGTCAGTGCGACTGGGCAATACGACAGTAACCTGCTGATGACCACCGCGCCGCACGCGTCGATCTGGTCGACGGTGATTTCGCCGGCCGCGAGCTTCACCGGGCAGACCCAGACGCTGAGCGTGACGGGCAGCGCCCAACTCAACGCGAATCGATTCTCCGAGCACAACCTGAACAGCAACGATCGCCTGTTTGCCTTGGATATGGCTACGAACACCCAGCGGAGCCAATTTGGCGTGAACGTCAACTACACGCGGGATTCCACCCTGGAGTCCGAACTCGCGACCACCGGGCTCGTCGAGCTGCGCGCGCAGCGGAGCTTGAGCGAGCTCAATCCGACCTGGTCATTCCACCTGACGCCGCGCTGGCTGGTTACGGCGGCTTATGACGTTTCCAAGGCCGACTACAGCGATGCGGCCGGCACAAACCTCGTCAATTACAGCGACCAGAACGGGATCCTGGGGCTGCAGTACGACCTCTCGCCGAGGGGCGTGGCGAGTTTGAGCGCATACTACGATCA
Organism: Pseudomonadota bacterium; assembly: GCA_021788645.1. Lineage (GTDB taxonomy): Bacteria > Pseudomonadota > Gammaproteobacteria > Burkholderiales > JAKAFK01 > JAKAFK01. The sequence goes on along the minus strand of JAJYKK010000006.1, from coordinate 39,504 downwards.
ATACCGCACCCGGCCTGCCCAGTACAAGGCCCGCACCTATGGCCTGCAGGCGGGCTATCGTTACCATTTCTCGCCGACCCTGGAAGGCGATGTCGCCGTGGGCGCACGCCGCACGCACGCCACGCTGCTGGCGAATACCGAGCTGTGCGCGATCGTGGTGGCGCAAGGCGTGGCGACTTGTATCCCGATCGCATCGCTGAGCTCGCCGCAGTCCGCCGACTCCACCGGCTACACCTTCGACGGCAATGTCAAGCGCCACTGGCAAAGCGCGTCCCTCGCGCTGTCGCTCAGCCGTGCCGTTACCCCCAGCGGGCTGGGCGCTCTGGTCCAGACCGACCGCCTGGGGCTCGACTGGGCGCATCATCTTTCCGCCACATGGGCGGCACGGGTGTCGGTAGCGACCTATCGGACGCGCTTTCTCGACGGAACCCTGGACGCCAACAACAACCGGTACAGCCTGGTCAATCCGAGCATGAGCTGGAAGCTCACGCGCGAGTGGACCGTGAGCACCGGGTATAGCTATGCCCGCTCCAAATACGATTTGGCGAGCAAGGCGAGCAGCGACAACCGCGTCTACGCCACGCTCATCTATCGGTGGCCGCAGCTGTCGGTCTCCCGCTGAACGGCCGGCACGCCTTGGCGAGTAGCCGCTCCCGCGGGGTCATGGTCTTTGCAAGCAGTCTCACGTGTCATGCGCTCAAGAGGATACAAGAACAATGGCAGAACAGCAGAAGGACTTCGCCGCCTATCTGGCGGCTTTCCGGCGCCGAAAGTCGCAGATCTTCGCGGTGTTCGGGATGCTTCTCGCAGTGACCCTTGGGATTGCCCTGCTGTGGCCGCCCACCTACCGCTCAAGCGCGACCATCCTGATCGAGGAGCAGCAGATCCCGCCTGATCTCGTGCGCTCGACGGTGACCAGCTTTGCGACGCAGCGCATCCAGGAAATCAGTCAGCGCGTGATGACGCGTGCCAACCTGATGGCCATCATCCGAAAGTACAACCTCTACGCGCGTCAGCGCCGCACGGAAACCTCGGGCGAGGTCCTCGACCGCATGCGCAAGGACATTCACCTAAATCTCATCAACGCGAATGTCGTGGATCCGCAGAGTCTGCAGCCCGTCAAGGCGACCATCGCCTTCACCTTGTCCTACGACGGCCAGACGCCTTCGGACGCGCAAAGGGTAGATAACGAACTCGTGTCGCTCTTTCTCAGCGACAATCTCAAGTCGCGCGAGCGCGACGCGAGCCGCACGACGGCCTTCCTTGCCACCCAGGCGCGGCGGCTGGGCGCCCATATCTCCAAGATCGAGGCGAAGCTCGCCGCCTTCAAGGCGGCGCACATGGGCTCGCTGCCCGAACTCACGCAGCTCAATTACGAGATGCGCGACCGCACCGACACCGAGCTCATGGACGTCGCGCAGCGCATCAACGGTCTCGAGCAGCAGAAATTCTATCTCGACAGCCAGCTGGCCCAGATCAATCCGGATCTCCCGATCGTGACCAAGAGCGGCGAGCGGGTGCTGGGACCGGCCGACCAGCTGAAGGCCCTGGAGACCGAGTATGCGACGGAGGCGGCGGTTTACGCCCCGGAGTATCCCGGCGTCGTGAAACTGCGCCGGGAGATCGCGGCGCTCAAAAAGGACGTCGGTGTGGGCGAAAGCGCCGCGAACGAGGCGAAGGAGCTGATGCGGCTCGAAACCGATCTGGCCAAGGCGCGCCAGAAATATTCGGACGATTACCCCGAGATCATTCGCCTGAAGAAGTCCATCGCGGCAGTCCAAGCCTTGCAGCAGTCCACGCAACATGCGCCGGCCATGCCCCAGGCCACGCCGGAGAATCCCGCCTATCTGTCGCTCGCCGCTCAGCGCGATGGCGTCGAAACCCAGCTCAAAGCCGCGTACGCGCTCCGGACCCAGCTGCAGGCCCGCATGACGTCCCTCGAGACGCGCATCGAAGACACTCCGCAAGTGGAGCGCGAGTATGAGGATTTGAGCCGCGACCACGACAACTCGCTGGCGGAATACCAGAAGATCAAGGACAAGGAACTCTCGGCCCGGATCGCGCAGACACTGGAGCAGGACTCGGAAGGCGAGCGGTTCTCGCTCATCGATCCGCCGGAGTACCCGCAGAAGCCGCATAGCCCGAATCGGCTGGCGATCTGTCTGTTGGGGATGGTGCTGTCCATCGGCGGTGGCCTGGGGTATGCCGGCGTGCTGGAAAGCATCGACCGCTCGGTTCGGGGGCCCCAGGGCCTCGCCATGGTCGCCCGCACGCCGGTGTTGTCGGTCGTGCCCTATGCGCGCAACGATGAAGACCTCATGCGCGGCCGGCGCACGCGCCGTGCCATCATGGTCTCCGGCGTCGCGGGAGTGATTACGCTCTTCCTGGTGGTGCAATTCTTCGTCATGCCGCTTGACGTTCTCTGGTTCTCTGCCCTGCGCCACGTTGGCGCCTTCATGCCCTGATCGGGAGTCGGTCTATGGAACACATTACGGAAGCCCTTCGGCGAGTGAGAAGCGAACCCCAAGCCCATCCTTCAGCGCTCGGCGCGGTTCCTCACCTGCGCGCTCACCGGGCAGAGGAGGTGGGAAGCATCGTCTATACCCAGACGCGCAACGTGGTGGTGCCGCCTGCCGTCCTGAGGGAGCGGCGGGTGATCACGGGGTACGGCCCCGGGCCTTATGCGGATGCCTACAAGATCCTGCGCACGCAGGTGCTCAAGCGGATGCGCGATCTGGGGGCCAACGTGCTTGCGGTCACGAGCCCGAGCGAAGGCGAAGGGTCCACCCTCGTGGCCATCAATTTGGCGATCAGCCTGGCGATGGAGGTCGCGCACACGGTGCTTCTGGTGGATGCCAACCTGCGCACCCCGCGCGCGCATGATTATTTCGGCCTCCGCAGCGCTGCGGGGTTGAGCCATTATCTGACCCAGGATGCGGCCCTGGAGGATCTTTTGATCCATCCGGGCATAGACCACTTCGTCTGGCTGCCCGCCGGGGAACGCCTCGCGACCTCGTCGGAGATGCTGGGTTCGCCCCGGATGGCGGCGCTGGTGGACGAGCTCAAGCACCGCTATCCCTCCAGGATCGTGATTTTTGACCTGCCGCCGGTGCTCAGCGCAGCCGATGCCCTGGCCTTCGCCCCCCTGGCCGACTGCGCGCTGCTGGTGGTCGAAGAGGGGAAGACGCCCGCCGACAAGGTGGCGCAGGCCGCGCATCTGCTGGGCTCTCGGCTCATCGGCACTGTGCTCAATAAGTCCCAGGAGTCCATGCGCGAGCCGGCCAAGACGAAACGGGGACTCTTCAGCCGCCTGCTGCAAAGGGGGTGATCCATGTACGAGGCGTTCTACGGATTTCGCGAAAAGCCCTTTTCCATCCATCCGGATCCCGGTTTTCTGTACTTCAGCAGGAAGCACCGGCTGGGCATGGATCTCCTTGAATACGGGCTCATGAACCAGGCGGGCTTCAATGTGATCACGGGCGGGATCGGGACCGGAAAGACCACGCTGGTCCGGCATCTGCTCGGGCAGGTCGCGCACGGGACGGCGGTCGGGCTCGTCTCGCATACGCCGCGTACCTATGCCGAGTTGCTCCCCCGCATCCTGTTTGCCTTCCGGCTGGACTATCGCGGCCGCGACAGCACGGAAATGCTCCACACGTTTCTCGACTTCCTTGCGGCGCAGTCGGCGCGCGGGCATCGGGCGCTGCTCATCGTCGACGAGGCGCAAAACATGCTGCCGGAGACCCTCGAAGAGCTTCGCATGCTCTCCAACGTGAATGCGGACAAGGGACTCGTGCTGCAGGTGATTCTCGTGGGGCAGGTCCAGTTGCGCGAGATGCTGCGCCGACCGGATCTCCTGCAATTCGCCCAGCGCATTGCCGTCGATTACCACCTCGAGGCCTTGGACGCGGAGGAGACGGCGACCTACATCCGCCATCGGCTGGGCCTGGTGGGCGGCGATCCGGCCATGTTTGACGATGCGGCGATCGCCGCAACGTTCGGGTATAGCCAAGGCGTCCCGCGCCTCATCAATCTGCTGTGCGACACGGCCCTGGTTTACGGATTCGCCGAGCAGCGGCCGGGCATCGACGCCGGTCTCATTCATCTGGTGGCGCAAGACAAGCTCAAGGGCGGACTTTTCCCGTTGCGCGAGGCGCCTGCCCGCATCGACGAGCCGAACGCCGTGGCGGGCGCCCGCCCATAGCGATGGCCCGCACGGCGCCCCTTTTCCGGCAAGGCGCGATGGCCGCATGGAGGCACGCGCTGCTGCTCCTCGTCGGCTGGATGCTGTCGGCCGGCGTGGCCGTGGCCCATGCCGATGCCATGCCGCGAGTCTTCTTTCCCAGGACCTGTTTGACGCCGCAGGAGCTCGCGGTCATCGTCAACGACGCCGATCCGCTCAGTGTTCGCATCGGGCGCTACTACGCCAAGGTTCGCCGGATCCCGCCCCGCAACGTGATCCACGTACGCTTTCCGCCTGGGGAGGCGGTGATGCCGCCGGCACAATTCATCGCCCTCAAGGCGTGGGTCGATGCCCATACGCCGCGGGACGTGCAGGCCTTCGCGCTCACCTGGACATTGCCCTACCGGGTGGGCTGCATGTCGATCACGACGGCGTTTGCCGCCGGCTATGACCGGCGCTTTTGCGCCACCGGCTGCAAGCCGACGCGTTTCGATCCCTACTTCAGGTCCGACAGCGCCCATCCTTATCGGGACTTCGGATGGCGCCCCACCATGATGCTCGCGGGCACGACCTTCGCCGACGTCAAGGCCCTGATCGACCGGGGCGTGGCCTCGGACGGAACGCACCCGGCGGGGACCGGCTACCTCGTGGACACCAACGATCGTGCCCGCGATGTGCGCGCCGTCGAATTTTCCCCGCTGGTTCGCAGCATGCGTCCGCTCGTGCATCTCGTCCATGTGCGGGCCAATGCCATCGAGCGCAGGAAGGACGTCCTTTTTTACTTCACCGGGCTGGCGCGCGTGCCCATGATCGACAGCAACCGCTATCTTCCCGGGGCGATTGCCGACCACCTGACGTCCTACGGCGGGGTGCTCCTGGGCAGCAGCCAGATGAGTGCCCTGGCCTGGCTGAAGGCCGGAGCCACCGGCAGCTATGGCACCGTGGTCGAGCCGTGCGATTTTCCGGGGAAATTTCCGGATCCGGCCGTCGCCATCAGCCGCTACTTGCGCGGCGAAACCTTGATCGAGGCGTACTGGAAGAGCGTGGCCATGCCAGGCCAGGGGGTCTTCATCGGCGAGCCGCTGGCGAGGCCATACGGCGGTCATGCGATCCACCGCGAAGGGCGTTACTGGGCTGTCGACGTGCAAACGCTGCCGCCCGGGTTCTATGGGCTCTACGGGGCCGACTCGGGCATCGGCCCGTATCGGCGGATCGGCGCATTCGCCGTTTCGCTCGCCACGAAGCGGATCGAGGTCCTCGACACGGGGGCGTCGTTCTACCGGATCGTGAGGCGCTCATCAGGAGGCGCACAGAATGTGGCGTGGCGGCGATAGGCGGGCGCGCGGGTTCGCCGTGGTTCTGCTGGTCATGCTCTGGTTTCGAGTCGGGGAGACCCTCGCCGACCCGCGCCCGACCCTGTATGTGTCCTTTGACCGTGGGTTCGACGGCCAAGGCCCAGGCGGCGTGGTGAAGGCGACAGTCGTCGGGCTATCGCCCACCCTGGCGGCGGGAAAGGTGGGGCAGGCCCTCAAGATCGGGCCGCTCTCTGGGCACCTCGACTATCCCACGGCCGGCATCCTGAACGCCCGCGAAGGGTCGATCGAGATGTGGGTCAAGCCGGTCGACTGGCGGAGTACGGATGGGTGGTTCCATGTCTTCTTCGATGCCCGGGGACAGGGGGCTTTGTATCTCTACAAGTATTACCAGAACGCCGAACTTCTGATGCTGAGCACCGCCGATCAGGCGCATGGCCCCTATTTCTCGAGTGCGGCGGCGGTCGACTGGGCGCCCGGGAAATGGCATTTCATCGCCGGAACGTGGTCTTCCCGCGGGGTGATGCTGTATGTGGACGGGGTGCCGACGACGCGCCGACCCGTGCCGTGCCAGCTCCCAAAAAGCCTGGGATCTTCCTTCAGCCTGGGCGATCTGGCCTGGGACCGGCCCAGGTTCACGACGACGCTTCTCGATGAGGTGCGCCTCTACGACGTTGCCCTGACCCCTGCGCAAGTCGCGCGCCATTTCGCGGGGGTCTACGAGCCTCCCGCGACGGGCGCCCGGGCATTCGCGCTTCACTATGATGTCGACGATGCGCACCAGGCGCTCGACCTCGAAATCGCGGACGAGGCCACCGGGCGACGTCGGGGAATCGCCGCGCGCCTCGCGCTGGTGCGGCACGGGGCCCCGCTGCCGGCGGGGGCGGCGCTGCGCCCGTTTGCGGGGTCCCTCATGAGGGTACGCGTGCCGTGGCCGGCCGCGGGAACCTACGACATCGTCGCGTGGGTCTACGACAGGGGTCGCCTGGTGGCGACCTTGCGGCGCACGCTGACCGTGCCTGCCCTGCGCTGGCCCGACGAAGAGGCCTTGTTGGATCGCCGGATTCCCCGGCCATGGACAGCCCCGAGCGTCGTCCGAGGCGCGGTTCGCGTGTGGGGACGCACCTACCGTTTCGGCCCGAGTGCCCTGCCCACGCAGATCGTCTCTCTGGGGCGTCCCCTGCTGGCTTCGCCCGTCTCTCTGCAGGCGACCCTGGACGGCCGGCCGGCCCTGGCCAGGGCCGGTGCCGTCCGTATCGTCCGTGAGGGAAACCGGGTCAGGGCGACGCAGACTCTGTCATATTCCGGTGGCCCATCGGCGGTACGGATCGACGTGTCGACGACGATCGCATTCGACGGCCTTGCACGCATCGAGCTCTCCGCGGCGGGCGCGGAGAAGGGCCTCGGGCAACTCGTGCTCAATATCCCGCTTGCCGCCGCGCACGCGAGCCTGCGCTCCAAATGGAATGCCCGCGGGTATGCGGACTCGGGGCGAATACCTGTTGGCGCCGGGGTCGTGGATCAAAGCCGGTTCATCCCGTTCTATTGGATCGGCGATAACGAGGTCGGCTTGTTCTGGTTCGCCGAAACCGGCGCTCAGTGGCCGAACGCGGATCGCGCCAATGCCCTCCAGGTCGTGCGAAGGCCCGGCGTGGTGACCTTGCGCCTCAACCTCAAATCGCCGGCCCAGCCGCTGCCCAGCCCCTGGCATTTCACGATCGGCCTCGAGGCGACTCCGGTCAAGCCGTTGCCTTCCGGGTGGCGTACGCTGCGCATTGCGCCGGCGCGCGGGGCGAATGTCACCATCCTCTGGCCGACGCCGACGCCCGACTCGATGAAGTATTACGGCTATCCCGAGGCCAGCGATCCTGCCCGCTTCCGCGCGCGCCTGGCGCGGCTGCGGGCGGCGGGGCTCGACCCCGTGCCCTATGTGTGCCCGACCTTCCTGTCGACGGGGAGCCCGCAATGGCCGTTCTTCAAGCGCGCATGGTTCATGAACAATGTGCAGTCGGCCCCGGCCGACGTGCGGGCCTACGGTGACAGCTTCGCCTTGATGTCGCCGCGTGCGGCCGGATGGCGCCGGTTCATCGAATGGAAGACCGCCGCGTTCGTGAAGACGTTCGGCCTGCGGGGCCTCTATTTCGACAACACGATGCCGTGGGGCGGCTTCGCGCCCCATGCCGGGGTGGGCTACCTGAGAGACGGACGCGAAGAGGACGAGTACCCTATGTTCGCCTATCGCCGGCTCTACCGCACGCTCGACGAGATCCTGCAGGCCAATGGCCCGGGAAGCGTCTCCATTGCCCATGCGTCGGGCAATCCGGCGATCCCGATGCTGGCTTTCGTCGATGCCTATGTGGACGGCGAGCAGTATCGGGGGATCGTCAAGGACGACTATCTCGATGTGATGAGCTTGGCGGCGTTCCGGGCCGAATTCATGGGGCGGCAATGGGGCCTCATCCCCGTCTTTCTGCCCGAATTCGACGCCCGGGAGGCGGCGCGCCGCCAGCCGACGCGCGCGCTTATGGCGCTCCTGATGCTGCACGATGTCGCGCCCTGGCCGCTGCATTGCAATGTCGCCGAAGTGAACCGGGCCCTCGCGGATCTGGATGCCTTCGGCTACGCCGGGGCGAGCTTCTACCCCTACTTTGCCCAAACCCCGCCCGCGACGACCGGGGCTCGGGACGTGTATGTCAGCGCCTACAGGAGGAAGGACGGCGCATGGCTGCTGGTGGCGGGCAACCTGTCGCGCCAACCCTGGCGCGGACGGTTGTGCATCGACGGGCGCGTCGTCGGCGCGGTCGGCCGACTCGTGACCTGGCCGCATCGGCGACCATTGCCCGGTGTCGCGAGCGGCCCGGCCTACTGCGCGGACACCTCCGTGCGAGCCCTGGATTACCGGTTCTTCGAAATTCCGGCGACGGCCGGCAGCCGTCCGCTCGGCCCCCCCCGCCCATGAACAGCCCGGCGAGCCTGCGAGCATTCGCGCCCGGTCGTTCCCGCCGGATTCGGCACGTCGTGCTCGTCACCGGCGGCGCCCTCGCCGGGCAGGGGGCCGTGATCGCCAGCATGCCGATCCTGACCCGCCTGTATAGCCCGGGAATGTTCGGCCTCTATGCCGTATTCGTGGCGCTCGTCGGCCTTTTTTCGACCATCGTCTCCCTTCATTTCGAGCTCGCCATTCCGCTGCCGCGCCGTGAAGCGCACGCGCTACCCGTCTTGCAGCTGGCCGTGTTGAGCACCGCCGCATTCTCGGGTCTGGTCGGCCTGCTGGCATGGGTGTTCCAGGCCCGGCTGTTTGCGCTGGTCCACGCCCCCGGGCTCGCCCCGTTCGCCTGGCTCATGCCCTGCGTCCTGTTTCTCACCGGGTTTGCGACAATCCTGTCGACCTGGGCGATCCGTCGCGAGGCATTCGGCGTTTCGGCGATCGCAAAGACGTGCCAGGGCGTGGGTCAATGCGTGCCGCAGGTGGCCGGCGGGCTGCTCGGCGGCGGGCTTTTCGCGCTGCTCATCGGGCAAGCGGTAGGGCAGTTCGCCGCGGCGGCGGCCCTCGTACGCCTGGTCCCCGCGCGGGCACTGCGCCTCGGACAGGCGCGGGGGCTTGCGAGGCTGCGGGCGAGCGCACACAAGTACCGAAAATTCCCGCTGCTGACGACTTGGTCCAGTCTCATCAACGCCCTGTCCGCCAATTTGCCCGTGCTCTTGCTTTCCCTGCTGTTCGGCGCCGGCGCGGCCGGCTTCTTCGCCCTGAGCCGACGGATCCTGCAGGTGCCGGCCCGGTTCGTGGGGCAATCGACCTCGCAGGTCTTTTTCGCCATGGCCGCGCAGGCGCATCGGACCGATAATCTGGCGCCCGTCACGCAGCGCGTATTCGCCAGCCTGCTGGCGTTTGCGCTGCCCACCTTCGGCCTCGCGGCCTGCGTCCTGCCCGAGGTGACCCGGATGGCGTTCGGCGCGCGCTGGATGACATCCGGCGTCTACGCGCAGTGGCTCATGCCCTGGATCATGTTTTCGCTGATCTCGGAAACCTTGTCGCGCCTGGTGAGCGTGTTGCAGAAACAGGGGCAGGAACTCGCGCTGCAGATCGGTTACCTGATCCTCATCGTCGGCGCCCCGCTGGGGGGCGCTTTTTGGGGCAGCCGCGCGGCCATCGCGCTTTTGGGCGTGTCCTGCGGGGCATTCCTGGTGCTCAAGACGGCCTGGCTGCTCTCCCTCGCCGGGGTTTCCCTGCGTCGCGTCCTGGCCATCGGGCTTCTCGAGGCCGCGTTCGCCGCGCCTGGGATTCTGGTCCTGCACTGGGCGAGCGGGCATGTCCGGGGCGCCCCGCTGGTCGGTTGCGCGGCGGCATTGCTCGCGCTCATGCACGGGGTCAACTACCGCGTGAGAGGGCTCTATGGAGGACGTCGTGTCAAGGCCGCTTAGGATTGTCTATCTGTGCGCCTGCGCGCAAGGAGGCATGCTGCACTATGCCCAGTCCCTGTCGGGCGGCGCCGCCCGGGGTGCCCAGGCGACGGTGGTCGTGTTGGGCGAGCGGGGGGTGCTCGCCGGTCTGCCGGACGGGGAGAACCTCCGGGCCATCGCTTGGTCCGCCAATGCCGTCTGCCGGAAGCTCCTCGAACGCTATAACCCATTGTTCTATCGGGCCATTGCGCGCACGATCTGCGGCCGGTACCGGCCGGATGTCGTGCATATCACGGCGTATGTGCAGGGATTGGCGGCACTGGTCGACGCGCTGCGCGCCCGGGGCGTGCATGTGGTGTACACGGTCCATGACCCGCGCCCGCACGAAGAGCGGCTAACCCTATGGGGGCGCGTCTTCGGCTGGTACCAGCGGGCTTGGCAGATCCCCCATGCGCTCGCCCGTTGCGCGGCGGTGCATGTGCACTCGAACGACCACGTGGCGGCACTCACGGCGCGCTATGGCGCCTCGCTCGCGGCCGCGACCTATGTGGTCCCGCATGGCGGCGGGCTCACCCGCCGGGTGGCGGGGGGCGGCACCCGTGCGCCGGAACTCCCGGCACGCAGCGCAGAGCCGACGATGCTGTTTTTCGGAAGGATCGAGCCCTACAAGGGGCTCGACGATTTGCTGGCGTGCATGGTGGACCTCCAGCACAGGGGCATCCGCTGCCGGCTGATCATCGCGGGCGCCGGGTCGATCGCCGCATCGGCCCTCAAGCCGGCGAGCGGCCGCGTCACGGTGATCAACCGCTTCATCGACGATACGGAAATACGCGGCATCTTCGAGGCATCAGACCTCGTGGTCCTGCCCTACCGCTCCGCCACCCAGAGCGGGGTCATTCCCATGGCCTATGCGTTCGGCAAGCCCGTCGTGGCCACGCGCGTGGGGGCGCTGCCGGAGATGGTCGTCGAGGGGACGACAGGCGCCCTGGTGAGGCCAAACGATCCCGAGGCCTTGGCCGGAACGCTGGAACGTCTGCTTCGCGATGCTGATCGCCTGAAGCGGATGGGCGAGGCCGCCCGCCTGTACGTGGCCGAACACTTCGCCTGGGAGGGGCTTGCGCACGACCACTTGGCGGTCTACCAGGCGGTGTGCAAGGCGCCCCCCGAGCGTCGGCATGCAGTGTTGATGAGCAGGTGAGGACTATGGACTACGTTGCGATATCGTTGGCATCCGTCAATGTCGTGCTTAGCGTGGCAAGGCTCTGGCGTACCCTCAAGAGCCGTCGGCTGATCGCCGCCATCTGGCTCCTGATTAGCTATTTCTCGATCTTTCTGCTCGGGCTTGCGTTCGCCGGGCCGTTTGACCATGTCCGTGGGTGGCACCACGACGTCGTGACCGTCCACGCCCGTACCATACGCTACATGTGCGGCTATGCGCTCGTCTTCAATGGATTGTTCGCGCTTGCGGAAGGCGGCCTGGGGTGGGTCTTGGGCATCAGGCCCTCGCGCGTGGCCTGGCAGATTGCCCGGAACAAGCCGGGGCTGGGGGTCGCCGGGCTTGTGTTCCTGGGGATGATGCTTGCCGGTGCGGCATCGTACTGGACGGAGATGCGGGGCCTGGGCTATCACAATTACGTCCAATATGACCACTCCAGTTGGTCGCAGGTGTTTTTGTGGGCCTCTTCCCCCTTCATTACGCTGAGCGCCTTGCAGCGGCGCTACCTGCGCGCGGCCTTGGCCACGATCCCGTTCCTGGTTTTTGCGGTTTATCTGGATGTTCGGTCGTTCGCGCTGCTTTCGCTTGTCCCGGCGGCGGTCGTCTTCTACTTCCAGACCCTTGCCGATCGAAAAAACCTCATGATGCTGCTGGCGCGCAGCCTCGTGGTGTTCTTTCTGCTGGTGGGCGTGAGCGCCATGGTCATGCACAAGAAGGCGGAGGACATGTCGGCGCCAGGCGCGCGCGGCCTGCCGGACGCCGGGCTGGTTTACGGCATGGGGATCGCGTTCCAGATGACCGACGAGGTCGGGGTGCATACGGGGTACAACAGCCTGACGAAATATGGCTACAACCTCGTCAACCCGTTCCTGCGCCTATTCAAGTACAAACCGCCCAAGATCGAGGACACGCCCGTCTATATCGCGCGGCTGATGGAGGGGATCCCCGCTGGATGGCCCATCTATTTCCATTTTCCCGCGCTCTGGTATTCCGACGCGTACGTCTCGTTTGGCGCATGGGGCGTCGTCTTAGGGCTCCTTTGGGGTGCCGTCCTCTCTGCGTGGGAACGCTTGATGCTGGGCCGACCTGAGCTCCTTGGGCTGCTGCTGCCATTCTATACCTGGCACGGCTACATGCTGGTGCGGGGGGCGACCGCGATTGCGGCCGTGCCCTTCATGTATTCCGCCTATGTCGCCTTGGCCGTGGGGGGCATCTTCCTGTTGTCCGGGAAGCTGCTGGGTGGCGGGCGTTCGGCCGCGCAGACGGCTTACTGGCCTGAGGATGTCACGGAGGCGCCACCGCCATGACGCGTGCTGCGCAAGAGCACGCCATCGTGCATGTCGTCGGCGCGCTGTGCACAGGAGGCGCCGAGCGCTTCGTCGTGGATCTGCTGTGCGAGCTCAAGCAGCAGGGCGTGGCGGTGAGCTTGGCGGTGCTCAGTTCCAGGACCGATCCGGTGGGGCGCGCCATGGCAAGGCAGCTTGAGGCGGGTGGCGTCATCTTCGCCACCGGGCCGACAGCCCGTCTCGGCCTGAGAACCGTCCTCTGGTACGGGAGAGAAATTCGTCGCCTGGCGCCTGCTCTGGTGCATTTGCACACGGCCAATACGGACCTCGCCCATGGTCTGATGCGGATGATTTATGGCGCGGCGCCCCCTATCGTTAGGACGGTCCACAGCACGACATTGAAGGTGCGCTGGGACAAGCGCCTGGCCTTGCGCAGCAATCGGGCGCGGATCACGATCGGTTGCGGGCACGAAGCCGCGGACGCATGCCGCATGCTGGTGACCGGTGAGATTGCGACGATTCTCAACGGCGTTCGTTTTGCGTGGCCGGTGCGGGACGCGCAGGCATCGCAGGCCCGCAAGCGCGCGTTGGGGCTGGACGTGGCGCGCCTGCACTACCTGTCGGTCGGACGCATGGATGCGCACCAGGGCGGTCGCGCCGCCGGTGCCCCGAAGGCGCACGACGTCCTGATCAGGGCTTGGCGGCGCTCGCGCCTGGGCGAAGCGCAAGCGATGTTGCACCTCGTCGGCGACGGCGATCTGCGCGGGGAGCTGGAATCGTTGGCGGCGGGCGACCCGAGCATCCTATTCCATGGCGTTCGGTCCGATGTTCCCGACTGGCTGGTCGCCGCCGACTGCTTCGTCATGCCGAGCCGCTGGGAAGGCCTGCCTCTGGCGGGCATCGAAGCGGTCGGAACCGGCCTGCCCTGCATCTTCTCGGATATCCCGGCGCTCAAGGAACTGGGGGCGCCGGTCGCCTATTGGGCGCCCGTCGACGACGCAGATGCCCTCGGCCGGCGCCTGAAGCGCTTTGCCGAGGAGCGGCGTTACCCCACGGGAGCGGCGACAAACGCGGTCCGTGAGCGCTTCGGCGTGGCGGCGGTGGCGCGTCGCTATGGCGAACTGTACGACAGCATCTTGTCGGCCCCCCTCGGCTGACGCGTTCGCGTCGGCCGAGGGGGGCGTTTTTACGCGCGGGCGGGGCGTAACCTCCCGCAGGATCAAAGCGACATTGCAGAAGGGGAAAAACAGTGGATCATCGGCCTCGTTTCGCCATCAAGATGGACGCGCTTCAGCGCATGGTCATGAAGCATACGTTGTCCCACGTCTTGCCGCTTTATATCGTGACCGAATATCCCAAGTCCGGCGGGACATGGGTCGGACAGATGCTGGCCCATTACTTCGACGTGCCGTTTCCGCGCAATTGCGCACCCAGGATAGAGAGTTGCATCATGCATTGCCACAGCCTCTATTCGCCCCTCATGAGGAACGTCTTCTGCGTCGTTCGCGACGGGCGGGACGTGATGGTGTCGGCGTACTACCACATGTTCTTTCACAACGAAAAGAATTCTCCCCTCCTGGTCGAGCGCGCGCGCAAGCAGAATCGATTCCGGGACTACGAGGATGTGGAGGCCAACCTGCCGCGCGTGATCGAGTATCTGTTCACCGTCGAAAACAGGCGGCTGTTTCATTTCAATTGGAATGAGTTCATTGACTCCTGGGCGGACCGGCCCCGCGCCGTGATGGTCAAGTACGAACATCTCCTGGAAGACGCGGCGGCGGCGCTCAAGGAGCCGATCGAGCGGGTGACGGGGCGTGCGGCCGACCTCGCGCGGCTCGAAGGCGCGAAGGCGCGGTTTTGCTTTCAGGCAGTGGCCGGCAGACGCGCCGGCACGGAAGTCAAAGGCAGCTTCCTGAGAAAGGGCACGGCCGGGGACTGGAAGAACAAATTTTCGAAGGAGGCGCGCGAGCTGTTTCACCAGTACGCCGGCCACAACCTGATCAGACTGGGCTATGAGCCGGACGGGTCATGGGTCTGTGCCTAGCGGGTCGGGCCACACCATGAGGCTGGGGATCGATGCGTCGAACATCCGGGCAGGTGGCGGCCTCACGCACCTCGCGGAACTCCTGCATGCCGCCGATCCAGGGGAAGCCGGGTTCGAGAAGGTCGTGGTCTGGGGCGCGCGGGCGACCTTGAGCCGCCTGCCTTCCAGGGACTGGATCGAGCATGCCCCAGTGGGTGACCTGGAAGGGCCTCTCATTCGGCGCATTTATTGGCAGCGGCGCGTGCTTCCGACACTCGCGGCGCGGCGCTGCGATATCCTGTTCGTACCGGGCGGCGCCTGCGCCAAGAGCCGCGTGCCGGTGGTGACCATGTCCCAGAACCTGCTGCCGTTCGAGGCCCGGGAACTCCTGCGCTTCGGTCTGTCGCCGGTGGCGGTGCGCCTCATGGCCCTGCGCTTGACGCAGGCACGGACCTTCAGGCGTGCGGATGGCGTGATCTTCCTGACACGCTACGCGCAAGCCAGGGTCGAGCACGCGGTAGGGGCCATCGCGCGGACTGCGGTGATACCCCATGGCATCGGCGCGAAGTTCTTTTCTCCTCCCAGGCCGCAGTGGGACCTAGAGGCCTATTCGTTCGATCGCCCGCTGAGATTCCTGTACGTCTCGATCGTCGACATGTACAAGCATCAATGGCGCGTCGTGGAGGCGGTCGCGCGTCTGCGCGGCGAAGGTCTGCCGGTGCACCTGGATCTGGTCGGTCCTTCCTATCCCCCGGCATTGCGCAAGCTCATGAAATCGATGAGGCGTTTCGATCCCGGGCGCCGTTTCGTGCGTTACCACGGCGCGGTGACCTACGACGGGCTTCCGGCTTATGCGGCCCAGGCAGACTGCGTCATCTTCGCCTCGACCTGCGAGAATCTGCCGATCATCTTGCTGGAGGCGATGGCCTGCGGCGCCCCGATTGCCTGTTCCGATTCGGGTCCGATGCCCGAGGTGTTGCGCGATGCGGGCGTTTATTTCAATCCTGAGGATCAGGGGAGCATGACCGCCGCCTTGCGCGAACTGGTCCGCAATCGCACGCGACGGGAGCGGCTGGCCCGCTGTGGGAGCGAGTATGCGAAGGATTATTCGTGGAGGCGATGCGCCCACGAGACCTTTTCCTTCCTGTCCCGCGTGGCCCGCGAGGTCCCGCACACCCTATGAGGTTCGGCCCGCGTCGTCTATCGGTGCGCCCTGCGCCATTTTTAGGGTCTGGCGCCGGGCGATTCTGTCCCAGGGCGCTCGGGGTGCTCACCTCGATGCGCGTGCCCGGTTCCGGGGGCGGCGCGAAGGCCGTATGAGACCGTTTCCGCAGCAGATTAGGGCCGCGCTTAGGATTGGATATCGGGCGCGGCGCGGCAGCGAAGGGGTGCCTGTGGGAAACAGGCGTGAGCGCCTTTAAATTTCGTGAAAGTCTCCTATGATGGATGAAAAAGCGCCCTATTTGTGGGACAAGATCCCGTCGTCCATTGGCTTATGCGCCGCTTGACCAAGTATGAGCGCAAGCCCCTGGCTTCAGACATGGGGAGGTTCGGGATATTGGCTCGATCGGGGCGATCCATGGGGAAGGAGGCTGCCTTACTTTCTCGGGCAATGGGGAGGCGTTGCGCCACTCGTTGCTCTAGATCCGTCCGAGCCGGCGGCATGGTGGAGATCCGGCACGGCGCTAGGGCCCATGCAAATCCCGCAAGGGCCGGTCCTATGGAAAACCGTGTGAGGTGCAGCGGTGCATGGCACCGTTGACGCACGTCGCGCCTGGGGTCCGCAAGCTCGTGCGGCCCTCGCGTCGGGCGTCAGCGGGTCATCGCGCGAGGCTCTCGCAAGCGTCCTGAGGGCGTGCGACAAGGGCCGTCCGAGCACCCGTCGTGCTGCTCGGCGAGCGCGGTCGATCCCCGGGGGGGAAGGGCATTGCCGCCCCGCGCGCACCCTAGACGGAAGGCTGTCCCGCAGGGGGCCTGCGCGACAGCAGGGCCGGAAACCACTTAATCAAAATTGCTTGGGGTTGATGCATGGATGTGGCGAGCGGACACGAACCCAGCCTTTGGAAACTGTCGGTCGCGGCATGGGCTTCCATGGCCCTGGCCGCGCTTCTTCTCGCGAGCGTCTTCCACGCCGGGCTCGCGGTCATGGTGCAATGGTGGTTCAGTCCAGCGCACGCGGAATACAGTTACGGTCCCTTGATCCCATTGATTGCGCTGTTCCTGGTCTGGCAGCGGTCGGACCGCCTCGCGCGCTTGCCGTTCGACGGGTCCTGGATGGGTGTCGCGGTGGTGCTGCTGGGCGCCCTGGTGTATGGCGCAGGGCAGCTGTCCGCCCTGTACATTCTGGTGCAATACGCCTTTCTCGTCGTGCTGGCAGGCGTGACGCTGGCCTTCATGGGGCCGCGGGCCTTCCGGGTGATCGGCATTCCCGTGCTGATCCTGGGGCTGATGATTCCGCTGCCGAATTTCCTTTACAACAATCTCTCCGAGCAGCTCGAGCTGTTGTCCTCCCGGTTGGGGGTGGACTTCATCCGGGCGTTCGGGGACAGCGTCTATCTTGCCGGCAACGTCATCGATCTCGGCAGCCTCAAATTGCAGGTGGTCGACGCCTGCAGCGGGTTGCGCTACCTGTTTCCGCTGATGACCCTGGGGTTCGTGGCGGCCTATCTGTTTCAGGCGCCGCTCTGGAAACGGGCGCTGGTGTTTGTCTCCACCGTGCCCATGACCGTGCTGATGAACAGTTTCCGGATCGGCTTGGTGGGCGTGACGGTCGACTGGTGGGGCCGCGCGATGGCGGAGGGCTTTCTCCATCTTTTCGAGGGATGGGTGATCTTCATGATCTGCACGGCGCTCCTGGTGGGGGAGATGTGGGTCATGGCCCGCGTGGGCAGAGACAGGCGGCATCTGGCCGAAGTGTTTGGGCTGGAGTGGCCGCGCGGTGCCCGCGCGCGCGGCGCCCGCGTCAGACGGCTACCCACCTCCTATTTGGTCGCGGTGGGGCTCCTCGCCCTGGTCGCTTTGGCCACCACCGCGCTCCCCAAGCGGGCCGAAGTCACGCCTAAGCGACAAGACTTTGCGACCTTCCCGATGCACCTTCCGGGCTGGCAAGGGCACGGCGGACAGATGGCCGACATCTATATCAAGCAGCTCAAGTTCACGGACTACCTGTTGGCCGATTATGTCGGCACGGCGCGCAAGGTGGTCAATTTCTATGTGGCCTATTATGCCTCTCAGCGCAAAGGCGCGTCGGCGCACTCGCCGCGCACCTGCATCCCCGGGGGCGGCTGGGAGATCACGAGCCTGACGCAAAGAGCGGTGCGCGGCGTGCGGGTCAATGGACACCCGCTACGCGTGAATCGTCTGGTCATCGCCAAGGGCAACGTCAAGGAGCTTGTGTATTACTGGTTCCAGGAGCGGGGGAGGATCATTACCAATGAATACCTGGCGAAATGGTACCTGCTGTGGGATGCGCTCCGGCAAAACCGCACCGACGGCGCGCTGGTTCGCCTGACCACTGAACTTTCGCCCGGCGAATCGCCCAGCCGTGCCGACCGGATCCTGAGCAGTTTTGCGCGGGCCGCCGTTCCGCGCCTGACCAGCTACGTCCCGAACTAAGGCGCCCGCGGTGATTTATTTCGCCAGCTTCCTCAGCGCCATGTTCGTCACCATGGCGTTGATCCCTCCCCTGATGCGCTCGGCAGAGTGGCTGCAGTTCGTCGATGTGCCGGACGAGCGGAAGGTCCACACGCGGCCGATCCCGCGCATCGGGGGCCTGGCGATGGCGGTCGGCGCCGTGCTGCCCGTCGCCCTCTGGCTCGCCGCATCCCGGGCGGTCAGTGCCTACCTGTGGGGCACCGCGATCATCCTGGCCTTCGGGGTCTGGGATGATCGCAAGAACCTCGACTACCGGGTCAAGTTTCTCGGGCAGCTGATCGCCATCCTGATCGTCGTCGTGCATGGCGGCGTGGCGATCCATTCGGTGCCGTTCATGGAATCCTCGAGGTTGCCCGCCTACGTCTCCATTCCCTTGACCGTGTTCGCGCTCCTCGGGATTACCAACGCCATCAATCTCGCCGATGGCCTCGATGGGCTGGCCGGCGGAACCACCTTGCTCAGCCTGATGGCGGTGGCCGCGCTCGCCTATATCGTGGACGCCTATGCCCTGATGGTGGTGGCGCTTGCGGTCATGGGCAGCATTCTGGGCTTCCTGCGCTTCAACACCTATCCGGCGCGCATCTTCATGGGCGACGGCGGGAGCCAGTTTCTGGGCTTTTCCACGGGAGTCCTGGCCATTCTTCTCACGCAGCGGCCTGACACGCCCTTGAGCCCCGCCATTCCCGCGATGCTGCTGGGCTTGCCCATCCTCGACACGCTGATGGTGATGGTGCTGCGCATCTGCGATGGCAAATCACCCTTCTCGCCCGACAAGCGGCACATTCACCATCAGCTGCTGGCCCTGGGATTCGACCATTATGAGGCGGTTTTCCTGATCTATGTGGCGCAGGCGCTGCTGGTCGTCGCCGCGCTCTTCCTGCGCGATGACCCGGATTCGCTCATCGTCGGAACCTATGTCGGGTTCTGCGCCGGCGTCCTCCTCTTCTTCCAATGGGCGGCGAGCGCGCGTTGGCGGGCCCGTCCGCCCGGCGGGCGTCCGCCCGCATCCTTCCTTGCGCGCAACGGCCGGTGGCCGGGACAGCGAAGGCGATTAGCCAATTATGCGTTCTTCTTCGCGGCCTTCACGATCCCGGGCTACTTCCTCCTCGCCGTCGCCCAGGCCGCTCCCGTGTCGGCCGGCATGGGTGGGCTTGCTGCCGCCCTGGGGGCGGTTTCGCTTTTTCTTTATCCGCGGCAGCGGCGACAGCCGTTTGGCGCCATCGAGCGTGCGGTGCTCTATGTCACGTGCGTGCTGGTGGTCCACCTCCGGCAGACGGGCGGGGACTTTGCCCACATGGCGTTGTACGAGAACATCTACATGGCCATGCTGGCGGCGGCGATCATGGTGGGCTTTCGCTTTTCCAGCGAGGGCCGCTTCCAGGTCACTCCGCTCGATTTCCTGGTGATCTTCCTGGCCTTGGCGGTTCCCAACCTGCCTGCCTTGCATGGCAGCCGCATTCATTTGGGGGCCGCCGTCGCCAAGGCGATCGTGTTGTTCTATGGAGTCGAATTGGTCTTGAACCACCTCTGGCGCCGGTGGGACTGCTTGCGACTGGTGTCCTATGTCACGCTTCTTGCCGTGGTCGCCAGATGGGTGCTGTCCAGCTGACGAGGCGTGTTTTCGGGGACGCCGCGTGCAACGGCTGGACATCGGGATGGAAACAATAATGGAGGGCAGTGGATGAGAAACTTGGCGCCTAAGGGGGTTGTTCTCGCGTTGCTGGGGTGTGCGGTGCTCGCGGGGTGCGGGAGGGGCATGAGCGAGGCGGCGCATCTGAAAAGAGGCGAGGCCTTCTATGCCCGCCACCAGTATGGCAAGGCGCGGGTGGAATTCGAAAACGTGCTGCAAATCGACCCCAAGAGCGTGGCAGGCTTCTACTACTCGGGGCGGGTCGCGCAAGCCGAGCAGGACTGGCCGCTGGCCTTCGCGGACTACCGCAAGGCGGTCGAGCTCGACCCCGGCGACATCAAGGCCGAGGTGCGCCTGGGCGAGCTCTACCTGTTCGCCGGTGACTCGGCCCACGCCGCCCGGCTCGCCAAGGCCGTCTTGCGCGCGCGACCGGCCGATCCCGCAGGGCATACGCTCGATGCGGCCGTGGCGGTGCGCCAGGGGAATGCCGCGGCCGCGATCCGGGAGCTTGCCCAAGTGGTCGGGCAGGATCCGGCCGAGTCCGACGCCGTGGTTCTGCTCGCCCAACTCTATGGCGAAGCACACGATACGTCGCGCGCCGAGGCGGTGCTCGCGATGGGGATCAAGGCGAGCCCGCGAGATGCCGCGCTGCGCGAGGACTACGCGCTGGTGGCGGGGAGCGCCGGACAATGGGCTCAGGCCGAGCAGGCCTATCGGGCGGCGATTGCCATCGCCCCGAAGGAGCTGCCGTATCGCGCGGCCCTCGCCGCCTTCTATGCCCGCACCGCGCACCCGGCTCGGGCGGAAGCCACCCTCCGGCAGGCCATCGCGCAGACGCCTGACGACCCGCAGCCCTACCTCCTGCTGACATCCTTCCTGGGGGCCCGGGAGGGCCTGCCGGCCGCCGCGCGAATGCTGGCCGGCGTGGCGGACACGCACCCCAAGGTCTATGAGCTGAGCTTCGCCCTGGCGAGCCTCTACCAGCAGATGGGGCGGCCCGACGAGGCGCAAGCGGCGTTGCAGCGCGTCATTCACGCCGACGGCGACGGACCGGCCGGGCTTAAGGCATCGACCCTGCTTGCCGGCCTGGAGAATGCGCAAGGGAAGCGCGCGCAGGCTGACAAGCTCCTCAAGGCGGTTCTCGCGCACGACGCGGGCAATGTCGATGCGCTGCTGCTGCAAGGCGAGATGCGGCTGGCCCATGACGATGCGCTGGACGCGGTGGACGATTTCCGATCGGTTTTGAAGGAGGAACCGAACTCGCCTGAGGTCCTCCTGCTGCTGGCCAAGGCCCATCTGGCCAACGGCGATCCGCAGCTCGCCCAGGCGGTCTTTACCAACGCCCTCGCAGCCTATCCCGACGATGCCGCCATCCGGATCGCGATGGCCGACTTTCTTGAGGCGACGAAGCATTACCGAGGCGCCCTCGCGCAGCTGAATGCGGTCCTCAAGAACGAACCGGACAATCTCGGCGTTTTTCAGAAGAAGACCGCCCTGCTGGTGGGCGAGAAGGACTTCGACGCCGCCGAGCGGGCCCTTGTTGGCTGGCGGAATGCGCATCCTGCGGCCTACGTCGGCAACTATCAGCTGGGCATATTTTATGCGCAGCGCCAGGAGCCGGATCGGGCGCTTTCGGCCTTTGCCCTCGCGCTGCAGCAAGATCCCGGCGCCTTTCCCCCGCTGGCGGCGCTGACCCGGATTCTGCTGGCGCAGGGGCACGCCCGGCAAGCCATCGCGCGCGTCGCGCAAGCGATTCGCGTCGTGCCGAAGAGCGCGCGCCATTACGAACTGATCGGCATGCTCGAAATGGCGGACAAGCAGTTTGCGGCATCCCAGGCGGCCCTGCGCCACGCGATGGCGTTGAGCCCGCGCACGCCGGCACCCTATCAGGCGCTCGCGCAGCTTGATGCGGGTGAGGGACGCATGACCGATGCGATCGCCATTCTCGAGCAAGGGTTGCGCGTACAACCGGACAATCCCGCGTTGTCGATGTCGCTTGCTCAGGCCTATGGCGCGGCCGGACAGAGCGCTCAGGCGATACGGGCGTACGAAGGCATACTCCGGCGTTTCCCAGGCGACCAGCTGGCGGCCAATAATCTTGCCTCTCTCCTTACCCGTGCCAAGGGAGATCCCGCAAGCCTGCGTCAAGCGCTGGCGCTCGCCGCGCCCTTCCAGAACAGCGGCAATGCGGGTTTCGTGGACACGCTGGGCTGGGTCTATGTGAAGATGGGACAGTACGGACGCGCCATTGCGCTCCTCCAGCGTTCCGTCGCGGCGGCGCCGAAGATTCCTGTTTTTCAGTACCACCTGGGGCTTGCCTATTACGACGCAGGCAACCGAACAAGGGCCAAAGCGCACTTGCGCGCGGCCCTTGCCGACGGCGCGCAGTTTCCGGGCGCGGCGCAGGCCAAGGCGCTGCTGGCGCACCTATGAGGATCCGCCCATGACCGCCAAGACGCTCGCCAGCCGCGACGCGATCCAGTGGCACTCCGACATCGCTTCGGCCTTCGATGCGAAATACCGGGGAAGCCCCGCATTTCGGGAGCGTTATGCGCTGTGGACGGCGCTTATCGATCGCTTCGGCGCCCGAGACCATGTCGTGCTCGATCTGGGCTGCGGCAGCGGGATCTTCGCGACCTATGCCGCGAAGAGAGGCGCCCAGGTCATTGCCCTCGATGGCAGCGACCAGATGCTTGCTCTTGCCACCCGGAAGGCGGAGCAGGAACGCCTGAACAATATCCGCTTTGTGCATTCGACCCTCGAAGAGGCGCCAGCCTTAGGGTTGCCCCTCGTGGACCTGCTGCTGTGCTCGAGCGTGCTGGAATATTCCGGCCGGCTCGACCGTGACCTGCATTTCATCTCGTCGTCGCTGAAACCCGGGGGCGTATTGCTGGTCTCGATGCCCAATGCGCAGAGCCTCTACAGGCGAGTGGAGCGATGGGCTTACCGCTGGTTTGGGGTCCCCAGGTATTACGGGTGTGTCAAGACCATCACCGGAGAGACGGCCTTCAAAGGCGTCCTCGCCCGACATTCCCTAGAGGTGTTGGACACCCGCTTCTACGGCGCCATCGGGTGGTTCGGCGCCGCCATGCGAATGCTTGGGTTCGCGCGCTATGCGGACAGTCTCGTCGTGTTCGCCTGCCGGAAAATCGAGAGGCTTCCCGTGCCTGTGCCAGGGTGAACGCCCGCCGATGGCGACGGGAGCCGCTCGCCATGCGAGCGGCACGCCGCAAACCCTGGCACGGCGGCCGCAACATCGGCGCGATCATACACGGCTGGGCGCCACGGCGCGGAAGGGATGAGGGGCTTCGGCCCATGGCGCTGGCGCCCGGGCCGGGGCCGTCCGCGCATAGGCGGACGGCGGAAGATGCGCTACAGGCGGGGCGGACGCCGGCGCGCGAAGCCGACCAGCCCGAGGAGTCCGGACCCCAATAGCGTCACAGGCGCGGGGATTGGGGCCGGAGCGACGGAAGGTGAGCGGTCTGCGATCCGGTCCAGCCTCACGAGTGCGACCGTGAGCCGGCCGCTCGCCCCTGCCGGGACGAGCCAACGGACTGGGGGGCGCGCAAACGGATCATCCGCCAGGCGGTCCCATCGCCTCGGTCCCAGGCGGAACGAGAAGCGTGGACCGTCAGGTAAGCCGTCCCATGGCGTGAGGTCCCCCGCGCGCCACGAGGCGGTTCCGGTTCGCGTGTCGTCGCGCGACAGGCACTCTCCGCCGAGGCATGAGGCAGTCCACAGCGTCCACCGCCTAAACAAGCCGCGCCCGTCGTGCGGGAGGGCCCCATTGCGCGCGCGCATGGCGATGCGCCGCAGGTCGTAAGCCCTTCTGCCCGTGACTTGAGACCCCGCACGGAAGCCGAGACCGTCGGAGAACATGTCCCAGTGGGCGAGGGCCCGGCGGCCCTGGCCGTGCCATTCGGTCACCGCCCGCGAACCGAAAAAGCCAGGCCCGAGGAGGGCGGGGTCGAAATTCGACGATGCATGCGCGCGAGCCGCGCATAGGCACAAACCGACCATCGCCATCGCCTCCCAACGTCCTCTCGTTGCCATCCATTCTCTGATCATTGCGCTCTCCAGTTCTCTAGTGGTGATCCCTACGACCGCATTGGCGCGGCCTAACGGTGCCGTGACAAAGCGGCGGCTATACGATTAGCAAGAAGAATGCCACCTACCTATCTGGCTGATTTAGAGAGTATTGATATAGTGATTCTGGTGATGACGATCGATTGTGTAAAAAACGCCGACAGTATGTATACGGCATTGTTATTAGGGCCTCTGTCGTCGCATGGGTCTAGGGCCAAGCGAGGGCGCGGAAAATAAAGAGCAGAGGCGTCCAATCCGCCGCAGGGAGAACGGCGGTGTTCGACAGCGCGCGCGCCCTGCGGGCGGCGCCGAGGGGCGTGCCCCGGCGGAAGGAAAAATGGGGAGCGCGGAGGGCGCATTGCGGCGGGCTACACGCACCCCGCCCGGGGCTATGCGCGTGCTCGGTGGGGCGGGTTCTTGCGGCTGCGTGCGAGACCCACGAGGCCCAGGAGCCCAGACCCGAGGAGCAAGGCGGTGCCCGGCAGGGGAGTAGGATCGACGGCGGGGATGTTGTTGTTGGCGATGTAGCCTAGGCCGAGATTTTTAAACGTGGCGGTACCCCCGAACGCGGGCGAGAACCCCTTGAATGGCCCGTACGTGATTTGGTTTCCCGGAATCCCGTCGCCGTCTGCGTCGGTGGTGGTGACGCTGAACGGAACCCCGCTTGTGAGGCTGGTCCACGACGCGAGGGTCAAATTGACGGCAGGCGCAATCTGGAATTGGGTGTAGATGCTGTAATCGCAGACCGCAAGCCCGCAGGCACTCGCCGTTGTCGCCGGCCCCCAGTCGAACAGCATGTGGGAATTCGCCAGGAAACTCCCGTTGGCGAGGTCAGGCGTGGCCGAGATCTGAATATCGTGCGCGTACCAGTGGGAGCCGAAAAACGGCGACGGATCCGCCATGGTGGCTGTCCCGCCGAAGGTGGCGGTGTCCAGTTGTATGCTTCCGGACAGCGTGCTGTCCCCGCCCACCAATGCGCCGGTCGAATCATACATGCTGAAGCTGCCATTGAAATTGAAGTTCAGGATCGGGTCGACGCCTAGGGCGGTTGACCCTTGGGCCTGTGCCCCGCCTCCCATAGCCGCACACATCAGGGCGATCGTCCATATCCGCTTCGTTCCGGGCCATCCTTTCGTCATGACTTGTCTTCTCCATCTTGTCGATTATGTTTAGAACCGCGGCGCACGCGGCCGCGCGCGCGTGGGAATGGGTGAGCAAGAACCGGGCCCGTCGTTCTAACGCGCGGATCGGCGGGGCGTTAGCCTGTAGGGCGGGCGCTGCGGTGTAAAAAAAATCGACGCCGCTGGGCGTGGCCGGTCTGCCGAACACTCGAGCGAGCCGCACCGCCCGGCGCGGCCCATTTGCCGTCCGGACGCGTCGCCTCGGAAGCGGCCGTGACCTGCGCGGAGGCGGGGAGAAGACCAGAAAAATCATCTATAACGGGAAGGATCGCGGCGGCGTGGCGAATTTTCCAATCGATGTTCGCCCACGACCGCCCCCTGGGGTGCGTTGTTCGAGCGGGAGGATACTTGAAGCAAATCTTGCAGAGTCTTAGAACCGGCGCGACGGAAGTGGCGGAGGTGCCTTGTCCGGGAGCCGCGCGCGGGCAGGTGCTCATTCGCTCGTCGCGGACCCTGGTGTCGGCCGGCACGGAGCGGATGCTGGTGGAGTTCGGCAAGGCCAACTGGATCGAAAAGGCCAGGCAGCAGCCGGACAAGGTGCGCATGGTCCTGGACAAGATCGGCACCGATGGCCTCATGCCGACCGTCGAGGCGGTGTTTAGCAAGCTGGACCAGCCGTTGCCCTTGGGTTATTGCAACGTCGGCCGGGTCATGGAGGTCGGCGGCGATGTGGCGGCGCTCCGCGCGGGCGACCGGGTGGTCTCCAACGGCCGGCACGCCGAAGCGGTCAGGGTCCCGCACAATCTGTGCGCCCGGGTGCCCGATGCCGTGAGCGACGACGAGGCCGCCTTCACGGTGCTGTCGGCCATTGCCTTGCAGGGCATTCGGCTGGTGCAGCCGACGCTGGGAGAGGCGGTGGCGGTGACCGGCCTTGGCCTGATCGGGCTCTTGACCGTCCAGCTCCTTCGCGCGCAGGGATGCCGCGTGCTGGGGCTGGACTTCGACCCCCGCAAGCTCGGACTGGCGCGCGCATTCGGTGCCGAGGTGGTGGATCTGCATGCGGGGGAAGACCCGCTCGGTGCGGCGGAGCGCTTCTCGCGCGGGCGCGGCCTAGATGCCGTCATCATCACGGCATCGAGCAAGAGCAGCGAGCCGGTGCATCAGGCCGCGACGATGTGCCGCAAACGCGGGCGCATCGTGCTGGTGGGCGTCACCGGACTCGAGCTCTCTCGTGCCGACTTCTTCGAGAAGGAGCTTACTTTCCAGGTCTCCTGCTCTTACGGGCCAGGGCGCTATGACGCCAATTACGAGGAGAAGGGACACGATTATCCGGTCGGCTTTGTCCGCTGGACCGAGGGTCGCAACTTCGAAGCCGTGTTGGACATGATGGCCGATGGGCGTCTTGACGTAAAACCCCTGATTTCCCATCGGTTTTCCATCGAGGAGGCGGTCAAGGCGTATGCCTTGGTGGGCGGCCGTGAGTTCTCGCTGGGGATCGTGCTGCAATATCCCGACACGCAAGGCAGGACGGATGGGGAAGTCAGGCGGCAAACGGTGCCCTTGGCCGGCGTGACCGTCATTGCGCCCGCCCAGGGACGCGCGCCCGCACTGGCCTTCGTCGGCGCGGGCAACTACGCGAGCGCCGCCCTCATTCCGGCGTTCAAGGCGGCCGGCGCGCGTTTTCGCGTGGTGGCCTCGAGCGCGGGCGTGAGCGGGCTTCACGCGGGCCGGAAGTTCGGCTTCGAGGAAACGACCACGGATACGCTCCACGCCCTGTCCGATCGTCTGGTCGATGCGGTCGTGATTACCACGCGCCACGACAGCCATGCCCGCTGGATCTTGGCGGCCTTGCGCGCGGGCAAGCATGTGTTCGTCGAGAAGCCGCTCTGCCTGACGCTGGAGGAGCTCAAGGAGATCGAGGCGGAGTGTTCGGTGCAAGGCATCGGTCCGGGCGCCCTCGTCGTGCTGGTGGGCTTCAATCGGCGCTTCAGCCCTCACGTGGCGCGCATGAAAGCGCTGCTCGGGGGGGTGGCCGGCCCGAAGGCCTTGGTGGCGACGGTGAACGCCGGTCGCATCCCGCCGGATCACTGGACCCAGGACGCCGCCACGGGCGGTGGGCGGATCATCGGCGAAGCCTGCCATTTCATCGACCTCCTGCGCCACCTTGCGGGGGAACGGATCGTCGCCTGGAGCCGCATGGGGATGCGCTCGCAAACCCAAGATACCGTGACCTTGCAGCTTCGCTTTGCCGAGGGTTCGATCGGGACCATCCATTACTTCGCGAACGGCACCAAGTCCTTCCCTAAGGAGCGCATCGAGGTCTTCGCCGGCGGGCGGGTGCTCCAGCTCGACAATTTCAGGGTCTTGCGAGGCTTCGGCTGGCCCGGCTTCTCGCGCATGCGGCTGTGGCGCCAGGACAAGGGTCAGCATGCTTGTGCGAGCGCGTTTTTGGCTGCGGTGCGGGGCGGAATCGACGCGCCTATCCCGTTTGACGAGCTTCTTGAAGTGAGCCGCGTCGCCATCGCGTTGTCGCAAGCCGAAAGATAGCGGCCCACCGAGGCGCGACCGGCCGGCATTCGGCGGTGGCCGCCATCGTTCGCGTTATGAGGAAAGCATGACAAGGATCGACATCATCGCCGGGGCTCGGCCCAATTTCATGAAGATCGCTTCGATCATCCGTGCGCTCGAGGCCCGTGGACCGGACAAACGCCTCGGCTATCGCCTGGTGCACACGGGCCAGCACTACGACGCCCGCATGTCGGGGGACTTCTTCGCCCAACTGGGCATCCCGGAGCCGCACGTCAACCTGGAGGTAGGGTCGGGTACGCAGGCCAGTCAAGCGGCGGCCATCATGGTGGGCTACGAGGCGCTTTTGTCGGGCAGCCGCAGCGACCTATGCCTGGTCGTCGGCGATGTGACGTCCACGATGGCGTGCGCCATCGCTGCGCAGAAACTGTGCGTGCCGGTGGCCCATGTCGAGGCCGGAATTCGCTCCGGCGACTGGAGGATGCCCGAAGAAATCAACCGCATGGTCACCGACGCCATCACGGATCTCTTCTTCACGACCAGCGAGACGGCGAACGCCAATCTGCGCCGCGCCGGCGTGCAGGAGGATCGTATCCATTTCGTCGGCAACACCATGATCGATACGCTTCTGTTCAACTGGGACCGGCTGCGCGCGCCGGCTTTCTGGCAGGCGCTCGGCCTTGCCGACGGCGGGTATTTCGTGCTCACGCTGCATCGTCCGGCCAACGTCGACATGCCCGAGGGGCTGGGCGCGTGGCTGCGCACGATCGGCACCGCCGCGCGGGGGCTTCCGGTCGTGTTTCCGGTTCATCCGCGCACCGCCAAGACCCTGCGTGCGATCGGCGCCTTACCCGAGAACCTGCGCCCGGTCGAGCCGCAGCCCTACTTCGAGTTCAATTATCTGGTCAGGCATGCGAAGGCGGTGATGACGGACTCCGGCGGCATCACGGAGGAAACCACGGTCATGGGGGTTCCCTGCCTGACGCTGCGCGACACGACCGAGCGTCCGGAGACCATCACGATGGGCACGAACGAGCTGATCGGCACCGACCCCTCGAAGCTCAAGGACGCGCTGGACCGCGTGTTCGATGGGCGATGGAAGACGGGGCGTGTCCCGGAACGCTGGGACGGCCGGACGGGGGAGCGCATTGTCAGCGTGCTTGAACGCGTCCTATGAGGCGCCCGGGTGGCGACTCGGCGTCGCCCGAACGGCCAGGAGAAGCGGCGGTCCTTTGGCGGCGATCCGTCCTTTATTATCACACGTTGCGGTATTTGCGGCCCGTTCAGATTTGGGGCCGGTTGTCGTCGCGATTCGTTGCCCCCGTTTCGGACGGGCGGCCGACGCCGCCCCGAAGACCCCTGCGCGGCGGTTGGGTGCGCCCCGCGCAGCGGCGTGCGGCCATGGTGTCGGCGACGCGTTTCCGGTTCCTGAACGAGGAGCATGACCTCGAAGGCCCCGGCCATTGGAATGCACCGGGGCGAGCCAAGCTTTGGCTCTACAACCTGCATTATTTCGACGACCTGAACGCTGCGGACGCCGAGCGCAGGGTGGCGGCGCATGAACGGCTGATTGCCCGCTGGATTGCCGAGAATCCCCCTGGAAAGGGCGTCGGGTGGGAGCCTTATCCCGTGTCGCTCAGGATCGTCAACTGGGTGAAATGGGCGGCGTGCGGCCACGCGCTATCGCCGGACGCGGCCCATTCCCTGGCGCGGCAGGCGCGCTATCTCACGCGGCGTCTCGAGTACCATCTCCTGGGGAATCATCTGTTCGCCAACGCCAAGGCGCTGGTCTTCGCCGGGGCGTTCTTTGCCGGGCCGGAGGCCGATCGCTGGATGCGCCGGGGCATGGAGATTCTGATGCGCGAGGTGCCGGAACAGATTCTTTCGGATGGCGGGCACTTCGAGCGCAGCCCCATGTATCACGCCATCGCGCTCGAAGACCTGCTGGATCTCGTGAATCTCGCGTGCGCCGGGCCCGGCGCGTTCGCCGGCTGGGCGCGAGAAATCGCGCTCTGGCGCGACACCGCGGCCGACATGTTGCGCTGGCTTCTCGCCATGTGCCATCCGGACGAAGAAATCTCGTTCTTCAACGACGCGGCGATGGGCGTTGCCGCATCGCCCGGTGAACTCATCCGCTATGCCCGACGGCTCGGCGTGCCCGTCGCGGCGCAGGGCGATGGCGTCTCGTGGCTGAATGCGTCGGGTTATGTACGGGTTCAGAAGCACGGCGCCGTGCTGATTGCGGACTTGGCGCCGGTCGGGCCCGATTACCTTCCCGGGCATGCGCACGCCGATGTCCTGAGCTTCGAACTGTCGGTGAATGGCCGTCGTCTGCTGGTCAATTCAGGAACCTCGTGCTATGCCGGGGGCGCCCAGCGGGCGTGGGAACGCTCGACGGCGGCCCATAATACCGTGGAGCTTGACGGACAGAGTTCCTCCGAAGTGTGGGCGTCCTTTCGCGTGGCGAGGCGCGCATATCCCTTTGATGTCGAGGTGGCGCAATCGCCCAAGGGTATCGTCATCGAAGGGGCCCACGATGGGTATCGCCGCCTGAGAGGGCGGCCGGTTCATCGCCGACGCTGGCTCCTCGAGTCCGAGCGGCTGGAGATCGAGGATCGCATCGAAGGCCGCGCCGCGCGCGCCATCTCCCGTCTGTACCTGCATCCCGAGGCCAGCGTCGTGCAGTGCCCTGGCGGCGGGCATGTCCAGGCGGCGGGGGCGAGGGCGCGGTGGCAAGCGCTGGGCGGCGACGTCTCGCTAAGGACGGCTTGGTGGCATCCGGAATTCGGCTTGTCGTTGCCCTCGACGCGCATCGAGACGCACATGAGGGGCGAGCGGACCCTGTTCAGGCTGGACTGGCGCGAGTGAACATCCTCTTTCTGACCGACAATTTTCCCCCGGAGGTCAATGCCCCGGCGTCCCGGACCTTCGAGCATGCCCGCGAGTGGGTCAGGGCGGGGCATCGCGTCACCATCATCACCTGCGCGCCCAACTTCCCGAAGGGCAAGGTCTTTCCGGGATACCGCAACCGCCTGTGGCAGTCGGAGAACGTGGAAGGCATACGCGTCATCCGCGTGTGGAGCTATATCACCGCGAACGAGGGATTCGTGCGGCGCAGCCTCGATTATGCAAGCTTCATGGCGTCGGGCACGGTGGCCTCGTTGTTTGTAAGAAAACCTGACATCGTCATCGGCACGTCGCCCCAGTTCTTCACCGCATGCGCCGCCTATCTGGTCAGTCGCATGAAGCGCGTCCCGTTCGTGTTTGAACTGCGCGATCTGTGGCCCGAATCGATCCGGGCGGTAGGCGCGATGCGAAGCGCGGCCGTGTTTCGGGCACTGGAGGGCATCGAAGGTTTCCTCTACCGGAAGGCGGATCTTATCGTATCCGTGACGCACTCGTTCAAGCGCAGCCTCATGGCGCGCGGCATCGACGGGCGCAAGATCGAGGTGGTGACCAACGGCGTCGATCTGACCCGTTTCGCACCTCGCGCACGCGACGAAGCGCTCGCCCGATCGCTCGGTCTTTCCGGGTGTTTCGTGGCGGGGTACATCGGCACCCATGGCATGGCCCACGGGCTGGAGACGGTGCTGGACGTGGCCGAACGCTTCCAGCGCGCGCGGCGTAGCGATGTGCGTTTTCTCTTTCTGGGCGATGGCGCCCGCAAGGCGCATCTGGTCCGCGAGGCACAGCGCAGGCAACTGGCCAACGTCGTTTTCGTCGATTCCGTACCGAAGGCGCAAGTCGCCCGGTACTGGTCGCTCCTCAGCGTGTCCATCATTCATCTGCGGGACACCGCCCTTTTTTCCACCGTGATCCCGTCGAAACTCTTCGAATCGATGGGTATGGGCATCCCCTTGTTGCATGGCGTCCCCGGCGAATCGGCCGGCATCGTCGAGCGCGAGAACGTCGGCATCGTGTTCCCCTCGGGCGATGCGCCCGCACTTGACGCCGCGCTGACCAGGCTCATGGACGATCCGCGGCTCTACGGCGCCATCAGGGCGCGTTGCCTCGCGGCGGCGCCGCGCTACGACCGCCAACAGTTGGCGAAGCAAATGCTCAGCCTCCTCGCCGGCTGCCGTCCCTAGCCGCATACGGGCATCGCCCAGGACCCCCTCTCGACCCGCTGTGCGCCGCGCGGCGCGTCCGTCCTAATCCTCCGAAAATTCGCCAATTCATAAAATTAGAATATTAGAAGCGAAAATGTCAGCAATTCTTACATGGCATGTCATGGGTTTTCGCGGCTGATCCATAACAATATGAACCGCAAGGGGATGCCGCTGGTGGCACAAATGTTGCTGTCCTAGAGCGCATTGTCGGTGGGGCCTGATGATGGGTCGCGAAACGCCTAGAGTCCCTGCTCCGAGAATGTCTAATGCACGCTAAATCATGTGCTATGGTGAAAAAACGTTAACCGTATAAAGATCCTACGAGGAGACGTACTAAATGACCACTCGCGCGGAAACCATGCAGACCCCCCTCGACGTCCAGCAGCTCGTGGATGCGCGTCTTGAGGAGCGGCTCGACGAGATCCTGGAGCGCAAGCTCGCGGAGATCAACGGGAAGAAGGTCCCTAAGCTATCCATCATCGCAACCAAAGGGACGCTCGACTGGGCCTACCCGCCCTTCATTCTGGCGTCGACGGCGGCGGCGCTGGGGTGGGACACGGCGATTTTCTTCACCTTCTATGGATTGACGCTGCTCAAAAAAAACCTCGATGCGCAAGTCAGCCCTTTAGGCAACCCGGCCATGCCGATGAAGATGCCCATGGGACCAAAATGGTTTAGGGCCATCAACTGGAAAATCCCCAACATCGTTCAGGCGGCGATTCCCGGCTATGAAGCGCTGGCGACGACGCTGATGAAGAAGACCATCGGCAACGTCGGCGTCGCCGACATCGCGGAATTGCGGACGCTGTGCATCGAGGCGGACGTCAAATTCGTCGCGTGCCAGATGACGGTCGATCTGTTTGGCTTCGATCGCTCCGAATTCATTCCAGAGGTATCCGACTATGTGGGCGCGGCATCGTTTCTGCCGACCGCGCAGACCTCCGACGTGTGCCTGTTCATTTAATCCGAAACCAGTGAGCCCATTCTAGGCCGTGGCTCGTCTACGGCGGACGGGTTCTTGTTGCCCGCAGGGCCCGGTCTTGCCGGCAAGAAAAGCGTCGGCGCGCGTTTGCCGGTGGCTGCGCAACGAGTCGCCCGATGGGCGCGGCTTGCCCGGATGGACCCATCATTTTTCTGAACAAAGGGAGGCGTGGTTATGTGGAAACCCCGTTATTGGGCTTTCTTAGGGCTGGGGGCTTGGCTTGTGTCGCCGGTGGCGTTCGCGACCAACGGCTACTTCGCCATCGGTTATGGAACGGCGGCGGACGGGATGGGGGGGGCGGCGGTTGCGTATCCCCAAAATTCCATTTCGGCGGCCGCCAACCCGGCCGACCTGAGCGACGTGGGCACCCGATTCGATATCGGTGTCGGTGTCTTCGACCCACGCCGGTGCGCGGGGGAGGTCGGCCTCAATGACGGGAGCCCCAACGGCAGCGGGGGCACGGAGTGCGTCAAGAGCGGCTCCAACACCTATCTGGTCCCTGGGATGGGCGTGTCTTTCGCCTACAACCACCGGTGGTCCTTTGGGGTCGCCGCGGTGGGGAATGGCGGCATGGACACGACATACAGCACCAACTTCTTCTCCACCACGCCGAATGGCGGGGGCAAGCTGGGGGTCGATCTGGTCCAGCTGTTCATCCCGATCACCGTGGCATGGCGGCCGGTCGACTCACAATCCTTTGGGTTCTCGCTGGTTCCGGCGGGACAGCGATTCGCCGCGCAAGGGCTGAGCGCGTTCACGGCGATGTCGGCCTACCCCGATAACGTCACCAACCAGGGACATGACTATGCATGGGGCCTCGGCGCGCGGATCGGCTGGCTCGGCCATTTCCTCGATGACCGGCTCAGCCTTGGCGCGACCTACGCCACCAAGGAATACATGCAGAAGTTCACCAAATACAGGGGGCTTTTCGCCGACGGCGGGGCCTTCGACGTGCCGGCGAATTATGCCGTAGGGATCGCAGTCAAGGTGATTCCCAACAAGCTGGACGCCGCCCTGGATGTGGAGCGCATCCTTTACGCCGACGTGCCTTCGGTGGCCGACGCGGGTCCCACGTCTATTCTCTATTCCGGCGCGACGATCAACACGACCCCCCTCGGCGCCAGTGGCGGCATGGGGTTTGGGTGGCAGAACCAGACCGTCTACAAGCTGGGCTTCCTGTATCACTTCAACAAAAAGCTGATCCTGAGGGCCGGCTACAACTATGGCAAGAGCCCGATTCCGGACAGCCAGCTGCTGTTCAATCTCCTGGCCCCGGGCATCGTCGAGACGCACTACACGTTGGGCGCCACCTACAAGCTCGGGCGTTCGTTCATGGGGGCGGAGTCGTCGCTGTCCTTCGCCTGGGTGTATGCGAAGAAGAAGCGCCAAACGGCAACCCTTCTGTTCGAAAACGCGACGCCGGTGACGGCAACGGCGGAGATGTTCCAGAACGAGTGGGAGCTCGCCTATGGGCTTAAGTTCTAGGACCGGGTTGAGCGTAGGGCGTGGCTGAGATTCGCCCCAACGGCATCGTTCGCATGACGCGCCCTGGCCGGCGCGCATCGGTAAGGCGGCCAGGACAAGAACGTACGGCAGCGGCGCGGTTCGCGACGACGGCGGGGTCGCCGTCGGTTCGGTCCGGATCCGCCGCACTCACAGGACGGAGATAAAGATGATGAGAGAAAAAGCATTAAGCCTCGCGCTGGGCGCGATCTTCGGGAGCGTCGTGCTGACGTCGCAGGCGGCGGTACTGACCGTGACGAGTCTGACGGTCACCGGGGGCAGCTTCTACTTGACGGGCTCGCCCTCGGTGAATCCGGCGATCACCGCGGGGCTCGGTGAACCGATCGTGACGGGCAGCTACCAGGGGGGGACCGCCAGCGCCCCGGCGGAGCCCAACTCGGCGCAGACGCTCACGAACTTCAAGTATTTTGGCACCCCGGTCTACACGTTTACGGCGCAGTCTGCAGAAAATCTGGTCCAATCGCCGACCGGCACCATCGCCGGGGGAAAAACGCCGTCCGGGACGATCGACACGAGTACGAACAGCCTCTCGATGGACATGAGCAGCTGGTTCGCCTCCTGGAACGGGACGAACTTCAACCAGGGAGGCGCGGCGACAGGCAGCGTCTCCGGTTGCACGACGTCGAACGGGGCGACGACTTGCAGCTATTCCATGACGTGGCGCTCGACGGTGGTCGGGGGGCCGTTCAATGGCCAGACCGGCGTGTGGAGCCTGAGCGGCGCCGTCTCGACCGCCGCCGCGACGACGACGGCCAAGGCCACCGTGACGCCCGGCGACGGCTCCACCGTGAGCTACAATAATCCGTCGATCGCCGTCACGTTCAGCGAAAAGGTCACGAGCGCCACCGGGTTCGTCTCGATTGCCACTACCGGATCCGGCTCGCCGTCGGTCGGCACCCCCTCCAGCCCGGACGGGCTGACCTACACCTTCCCGCTCGCCGGCCTGCAGCCGGGACAGCGCTATACTCTGAGCTTCAATGCGGGGGCGGCCGTGACCGCCTCGGGCGATGCGGTCACGGCGCCCCCTAACGAGACGGTGAGTGCCGCCCTGGTGCCGGCCATGACCGCGACGACGCCGCAGGGGAACAGCACCGTCTCGCCCAGCACCTCGACGATCACGGTGAATTTCAACGAGCCGATGAATGCATCGACGGTGGCGAGCTTCATTGCCCTGTCGGGCGGAGCCACGGTGGGAACGCCGACGACCACCGACAACATGGCCTTCGTCTACCCGGTGAGCGGGCTGAACAAGAGCACGACCTATACGCTGACATTCAATTCCGGGGCCACCGATGCCGAGGGGGATGCGCTGACGGCGCCCGCGCCCATTAGCTTCTCGACCAGCGGCGGGAGTAATCCCGTGCTCAGTGCGGCGACGGGCGACAACCTGACGATCTGCCCAGGATCGAAATTCGCCATGGAAGTGTCTCCCGGCAAGCAACTGTTCACCAGCATTTCGCAAAGCCATCCCATCGAGATTGGCGTGACGCAGGGGTATGCAGGACTGCCGGGCACCGTAGCCAACACGCCGATCGACACGGGCTGGAGTTTCTTTGACTCGCCGGGCTACGAGTATACGGTCTCCCCAATCAAGGACAATGGCAACGGGACGCTGGACTTCAGCGGTTGGACGGTGGCATGGAACACGACGCAGGCGATTTCCATGGGCAGCGGCGCCCCCGCCACCTTCCAATGGGACGGTGTCTACGGCCATCCCTATACCCTGACCTACTCCGCCATCGTGCCCAGCGGACCGTTCATCAATATCCCCTATACCCTGTACCTGACCGGCAACGTGAACGGCGGCCCAGCCGGCGTGGACGTCCCCTGCTCGGGGGGGGCGGTGACGCCCCATGGCAGCGTGACCCTTGCCGTCGACGGTTCGGGCGACCCGGTGACGCTGAATTCCCAGCTGAGTCCGAGCGACTCAAATCTCGCGGCAGCCGGGTATTCCTCGGCAGGGCGCCCGGCCGGGTTCGATTTCTATCGTTACGGCGTCATTTCCTACACCGTGGGCAGCCCTACGAAGCCCGTCACCGGCACAGTACCCGTCACCCTGACCTTCCCGACGGCGTTGCCGCCAGGCTCTCGGGTCTACAAGGTGACGAAGTCCGGTTGGAGCGACATCACGAATCAGGTGGCCATCTCAAGCAATGGCATGACGATCACCATGAACATCGCGGTCAACGGCCCGCTCAACGAGGATCCGGGCTCCGGCATGATCGTGGACCCGGTCGCGGTCGGCGTTCCGCTGAACACCACCACAAGCGGCGGCGCGGGTGGCGGCGTCGGAGGCAGCGGGGGATGCACGCTTGATCCCAATGGGGGATTCGACCCCGTGCTGGTCGGAATGGTGCTCGCCAGCGTCGGCTACCTGGCGCGCCGGCGCCGGCGCAAGTAGCTCCCTGCGGACCGCGCGCGCCAGCGCATGGTCCGCTCAACGCGAGTGGCGGCGTGCAGTCTGCCCTGATGAACGCCCAAGTGTTTGTACACCCATGCAATGTAAGGAGAGGTTCATGAAAGGAACGCTGAAAACAATCTGCTTCATCGGTGTCGCTGCAGCCATGGCGGCGAGCGCCCACGCCGACGACCTGCTGAAGCCCTTCATTCTGGCTTCCAATGCGCCGGGGAGCATGGCGGCAAAAGTGGCTCAGACCCGGGCGGCATTGCAGAAGGAGGGATTCACCATCGCCGGCCAGTTTGCGCCCTATCCGGGCGCGACGGTCATCTGCGTGACCGATGCGGCATTGAAGACCGATGCCGGCCTGTCGCCGATGGGGGGGTTTGGTGCCGCCCAGCACGTTGCGTTGACCCAGGTGGGAAATTCGATTCAGGTGTCCTACACGAACCCGGTCTACATGGCGAACGCCTACCGCATGAAAAAGGATCTCACCGGCGTGGCGGCTAAGCTCAAGGCGGCGCTGGGCGACGAGAAATCCTATGGTGCCAAAGGGATGACCGCGCGCCAGTTGCGCCATTACCACTACATGTTCGGGATGGAATATTTCACCGACCCCAGCAAGCTTGCGACCTATCCCAGCCACCAGGCCGCCGTGCAGGCGGTTGAAGCGAACCTGGCTGCCGGCAAGGGCGGCGTGACCCAGGTCTATCAGATCAACATGCCGGGCTCGCAGCAGACACTTTTCGGAGTGGCCATGAACGCCGGTGCCAACGGCAACCGCGACATGGACGACCACTACATCATGAGCCAGATCGACTTTAAGCCGATCAAGTCGACTCCCTATTTGCCCTACGAAATGCTGGTGGACGGCACGAAGGTCTATGCTTTGGCGGCGCGCTTCCGCATCGCGATCGACTTCCCCGATCTTGCGATGGTGGGAAGCCACAGCTTCGTCAATATCATGGGCGCTCCCGCCGCGATTCGCGATGCCCTCGCCACCGCCGCGCGGGCCTCGGGCAGCTGATCGCATAGACACCTTAGGGGGCGCGCACCGTTGGGTCGCCGCGCCCTTTTTTTGGTGCGCCGCGCGTCCCGTGGCCGCAGCGCTCTTCCCGATCCGGCGTCTTGCGCAGATACGGCATCACCGGGTCCCCGGCCGCCTCCTTACTGTTCCGCTCAGCCGTCTTCAAACGGCCCCCTATCCCCTCCGGCCTGCACCAGCCAAACGCCGTCTGGACTTGCCCGCTGGCATGTCGTTTGCGCCGTCCTTCCCGACCTAACGCTGGGATGACCACACGCGCCTCATGGGTATCTTGGAGTGCCGGTTATTGCCGGTTCGCGAAATGGTTTCGGCCTGAGCCTCGTGACCTAATTAGAGCCCGCGCGCCCGAAAGTGCGCCGCGTCCAAGGTGTGTCGGCGCGTTTTACAGACTTTACAAACAGCGCCCCAAGAGGGGCGAGTTCCCATGCATGCGCATGGGAACTCGCAGGATGCTTGTGTGCCACGGGCATTCGCGGCAGGGCGCATGCAGGCGGCCCGATAGATAGCCGACACGTCCAAGTATGCACGCGCAGAGGAGCGCGAAAAGTGCGTCGGGCGTCGCCCATCGACGGGCCCCCCTGTCAGCAAATTTTACAGCACGTGGCGTTCCCCTCTAATAGATTTCGGCGTTACGGTTTTGTCATCTTGCAACTAAATGATGTTATAGATAATTATGCGGGCGAGATTAGTGTGGCATGCCTGTTGCTTTACTCTACGTGCGGCAGCTGGAATTCAAACCGATAGCCATAAGAGCTGACCGTGCAAAACGTCAACCTAGAAATCGACCGTTTTTTGACTCTTTCTGATTGGAGAAGACTTTCTATGAAAGGCAAACATAAGCTGTTGAGCGTCGCACTCGGCGCGATTTTCGGCGTGGCGTCCATGGCGTCGCATGCGGCCACGGAGAACGTGACGAGTTTGACGGTGACCGGGGGCAACTTCTTCTTGACGGGATCGCCCTCCGTGAATCCCGCGATCACGGCAGGCGGCGGGGACCCGATCGTTATGGGGTCCTACCAGGGCGGTACGGCGAGCGCGTCTGCGGAGCCTAATTCGGCGCAAACGCTCACCAACTTCAAATATTTCGGCACGCCGGTCTACACGTTTACGGCCCAGTCCGCGGAAAACCTGGTCGCGTCGCCGACGGGCACCATCGCCGGCGGCGCAGCGCCTACCGGGACGGTCGATACGGCCACGAATGCCATTGCGATGGACATGAGCAGCTGGTTCGCGTCCTGGAATGGCACCAATTTTAACCAGGGAGGGGCGGCGACCGGAACCGTGAGCGCGTGTACGGCGACGAGCTGCAACTATACGCTGAACTGGCGCAGTACGGTTGTCGGCGGTCCGTTCAACGGTCAGACCGGTGTGTGGACCCTGAGCGGGGCGGCAGCCGTGGCGCCCAGCCCGACACCGTTGCCGTCGCCGGTGTGGATGCTGGGCTCCGGCCTCATTGGCCTCGTGGGCGTGGCCCGGCGCCGGAAGATGTCTTGATCGTCGGCTGTGGCGTCTTCGCAGCGCTGAAGTTGTAGGGGTGACCGGGAAGGGAGGACGAAAGCCCTCCCTTCCCTTTTGTCGTGCATGAGTGGCCGGGGATGCGCAATGCCCGGGCGACTGCGGCGAAGCGCGCGGCAGTGGTCTAGAGTGGAACGGAATGCCCCCTGACCAAGTATGAGCGCAAGCCCCTGGCTTCAGACATGGGGTGAGCGAATGGTTTTGGTTGATATACGGATACCGCTGGAAGTGATCAAACAGTACATCGAACCACAGAAACACGTCTAATGCCTAAAGCGCAATCGCCATCCTTTATCCTCGAACTGCCGCTGGTGGTACAGCCGACGGCGGAGAGGGTCATGCTGGGCCGCCTCGAAGCCGGGCGACGGCTCTACAACGCCGTGCTCGATGAGGCACTGAAGCGATTGGGTCTGATGCGCCAGTCGAAGGCGTGGCAGGTGGCCAGGTCGGCTCCCAAGGGGAAGGCGCGCAATCAGGCATTCAAGGACTGCA
>JAJYKK010000105.1 GCA_021788645.1 Pseudomonadota bacterium | reverse complement strand
CTACCTGCCCCCGCATTGCCTCACCGCATCTCATCCATTCGCGGCGGCATATTCCGAGATAAATATAGCGGTGGATCGCGATTTACCGTGAACGCCAACAGGCGGGGATCGAGATCTCCATCGACGACTTCGGCACCGGCTACTCGTCGCTCAATTACCTCAAGCGGCTGCCCGTCGATGCCATCAAAATCGATCAATCCTTCATTCGCGACATCGATCAGGAGCCGCGCGGGGCATCACTCGTGCACGCGATCATCGCGATGGGCGCGAGCTTGAACCTGAAGGTCATCGCGGAGGGGGTCGAGCGCGAAGCACAGGCGCGGTTCCTGCGCGAAAACGGATGCGAGGTGACGCAAGGATTCCTGTTCTCGCACCCGCTCAGCGGTGCCGAGCTGACCGAGATGCTGGGGGGGCGCCGCCTCGCCTCGGCCTAGACGGTCGCCCCCCGCTCGCCTATAGGACGGCCTCCCGGGTGATGCCGCTGCGGCGGAGGATGCGGCGGAGGCTGTGGAGCGCCTCCATCTGGATCTGGCGCACGCGCTCGCGGGTCAGGGCCAGGGCGTCGGCGAGTTCGTCGAGGGTGGCGACTTCGGCGCCGCCCAAGCCATAGCGGCGCTCGATCACCCAGCGCTGCTTGTCGGTGAGCTGGGCCAGCCATTGCTTGACGAAGGTCTCGACCTGGAAGACCTGGAGCAGGTCTTCGGGGAGCTGGCCTTGTTCGTCGGGGATGGATTCGCCGATGGACAGCGCCGGGTCGATGTCCAGGGGCGCATCGAGGGAGGCCATGCGCTCGTTGAGGTTCAGGACCTTGCGGACCTCTTCGAGGGGACGCCCCAGGAGGGCGGCGATATCCTCGACGGTGGGCTCGCGCTCGCTGCGGGTTTCGAGATAGCGCTGGGCGCGCAGGCAGACGTTGAGTTCCTTGATGACGTGCACCGGCAGCCGGATGGTGCGCGACTGGTTCATGATGGCCCGTTCGATGTTCTGGCGGATCCACCAGACGGCATAGGTGGAGAAACGGAAGCCGCGCTCGGGGTCGAACTTCTCCAGGGCGTGGATGAGGCCCAGGTTGCCCTCCTCGATCAGGTCGAGCAACGGCATGCCGCGGTTGACATAGTGCTTGGCGATGTTGACCACGAGCCTCAAGTTGTGCTCGATCATCTTCTGGCGGGCGGTGAAATCGCCCTGCGTGACCCGGCGCGCGAGGCGGAGCTCTTCTTCCGGCGTGAGGAGGGCATTCTGCCCGATTTCGGTGAGGTAGATCTGGGTGACGTCGCCGTGGTAGTCGGGGATGAACTCCTCGCGTTCGGGCGGGGTTTCAAGGGGCGCTTCCGCGGTCTCCGGCAAGAAAAATTCCTCGATTCTCTCCATATCGCTTTCCATGAATAGCTCTCCTCTCCAATGCTGGATATCCGTCTCTTTCCCGGCCGAAGGTGGTTTCGCAGGCCGGGGGCGGGGGGAGGGCGCGTGCCCTCCCTTCTGGCGGCGGCTTGGCGCCGCTTGTGTATGTTGTCTGGTACTCGGAAATCTACTCTAACGGGCGTATCGGGCGGTAGTCAGCGCATACTGATTTTTTGGGTAGGGCTGTCTGAAGCGTGTGTAAGGAAATCCTTACGGGCGGGGCGCCCTATTCGAACAGGCGTTCCGCAATGGCGTAATGCACGAGCCCTGCATTGCTGTCGATCTTGAGCTTTTGCATCAGCCTCAGCTTGTGCGTGCTCACGGTCTTGGCGCTGACCGACAGTTGGCAGGCGATCTCGTTGATGTTGGCGCCGGCGACGATGAGCCGGAATACTTCGAATTCCCGGTCCGACAGCAGCTCGTGCAGGGGGCGGTCGGTGAAGGGATCCATTTCGCAGGCCAGTTTTTCCGCGAGGCGCCGGGAAATATGCCGACCGCCCGCGGCGACGCGCCGAATGGCGGCGATGAGCAGATCGGGTGCGGTTTCCTTGGTCAGGTATCCGGCGGCACCGGCCTTCAGCGCCCGCACCGCGAACTGATCTTCCTTGTGCATGCTCAAGACCAGCACGGCAATGCGGGCGTTGCGCTGCTTGACTTGCTTGATGAGATCGACGCCGCTCACGCCGGGCATGCTCATGTCCAGGAGGACGAGATCGTAGGTCTCGCGGCTTAGCTTGCCGAGCGTTTCCTGGGCGTTTCCGGCTTCGCCGGTGACCGAGAGATCCTCGGTGCCCGCCAGAATATGCTTGATGCCCTCACGCACAATGGTGTGGTCATCCGCGAGAAGTATCCGAATCATGGCGTGCGGCAAAGCATCCGAAGGTTCCGAAGTCCCGGCAGGCTGTCGCCAAGAGGTCGGCGACGGGAGGTGTGCAAGGCCGTGGCCCCCATTATAAGGCCGTTTTGCGCGGATGTGCACATCATGGCAAGCGGCCCGGCAGGAAGGGGCGCCGCCTTCGTCAAGGCAGGGCAACCCTCGAGCGGTGCACTGCCCTTAATGTCGACCCGTGCTGCCGAATCCGCTGTCGCCGCGGGCACTCTCCCCGAAGGCGTCTACCACGTTGAAGGCGACCTGTTCGACCGGAACCACGACGAGCTGCGCAATCCGTTCCAAGGGATTGAGAATGAACGGGCTATGGCTTCGATTCCAGCAGGATACGAAGATCTGGCCTTGGTAGTCGGAATCGATGAGTCCGACGAGGTTGCCCAGCACGATGCCATGCTTGTGGCCGAGCCCCGAGCGCGGCAGCACGAGCGCCGCAAGCCGGGCGGTATCGAGGTGAATGGCGATTCCCGTGGGGATGAGCTCGGTATCGCCGGGTTTCAGGGTGAGCACGTGGTCGATGCAGGCGCGCAGATCCAAGCCGGCCGAGCCGGGGGTGGCGTAGCTTGGCAGATGGTTCTGGAGACGCTCGTCGAGGATCTTGAGATCGATGGTTCGCATGGCGGGACGATTTTCCTGGTGTTGGATGGCGCGTGGCCGGGCAGACGGCGACGGCGCCGCCATCATGCCGCGGAAGCGGATTTCCGGTGCGCCGCAAACAGCGTGGCGATATGGGCGATGAGCTGCCGCGCGAGCACCTGCTTCGTGGCGCGGGCGAGCGGGTGCGCGCCTTCGTCATCGAACAAAACGAGCTCGCTTTCGTCCGTGCCCACGGCGTCTTGCACGAGATTGGCCGCAAGCAGCG
Organism: Pseudomonadota bacterium; assembly: GCA_021788645.1. Classification (GTDB taxonomy): domain Bacteria; phylum Pseudomonadota; class Gammaproteobacteria; order Burkholderiales; family JAKAFK01; genus JAKAFK01. The sequence continues at coordinate 614 of JAJYKK010000105.1, read as the reverse complement.
GCAGGCTCTTGCGGCGGCGCTTGAGTTCCGCGAACTCGTACAGGTTCTCGCTCTCCGCGGCGAATCCGACGCAGAACGGGGCGTTGGGCCGGCTGACGACGTTGGCGACGATGTCGGGGTTGGGCGCGAGCTCAAGGGTCAGAATGTGGGCATCCTTCTTGATCTTTTGCTCGCTGGGATTGAGCACGTAATAGTCGGCGACGGCGGCCACGCTGATGAAGATGTCCATGCCGTCGACGACACGCTCGACCGCCTCGAGCATCTGCTGGGCGCTCTCGACGGGCAGCAAGGTGGCGTCGGGCAGAGGCGGCAGGCAGGTGGGACCGGCGATCAGCGTCACCCGCGCCCCGGCCTCGTGCGCCGCTCGGGCGACGGCATAGCCCATCTTCCCGGAGCTCCGGTTGGTGATGCCGCGCACGGCATCGATGGCCTCGAAGGTCGGTCCGGCGGTGACCAGGACGGACAGGTCCTTCAGCACCTTGGGCTGGAAGGCTGCCTCGATGCGCTCGACCAGCGCCTCCGGCTCAAGCATCCGGCCCATGCCGATCTCGCCGCAGGCTTGCTCGCCGTAATCCGGGCCAAGCAGGGTGACGCCGTCACGCCGAAGCTGCGCC
>JAJYKK010000056.1 GCA_021788645.1 Pseudomonadota bacterium | reverse complement strand
AATACCGCTTCAACCGCCGCTTCGACTTGTCCGCCATCCTGAAGCGCCTGCTTGTGGCCGCAGTCCGCACCTCCGCCCGCCCCGAGCGCTGGCTGCGGGCTGAGCAATATGGCTAATTAGGTAACTCGTTATGGCGAAGCCAGAAATCCTGATGGTCCACAATTCCTGTGGATAAAACTGTGGGCGAGCATGGCATTTGCTCGTAAGGGCTTTGTAAGCATGGCGGTTTTTGGGTTTGCCCATATTTTGCGCGGGGATTGAATATTGCCTATAAACAAGCCGTTGTGTTGTCCACTTGACTTCTGTCCGCTTCTTCATGGCGTTCGCGCTCGCCGCTCTCGCCAAGTGAACAAAACAGGCGGCTACGGCATCCGCAGCTGCCAGACCATTGGCTTCCAACATCACGCCAGAGCCCGGGGCGTAACCTGAGTGCGCGATCCCGAAGGGATCCGGAGCGGGACATCCCCTGATTCGCGGGGCGACCGGAACAAACGGCCGCCGGTTATGGCCTCGCCGATCGTTAACAATTCTTGAATGAGAGATCCCAAAAAATCCCCTGGACGGCGGCTATTCAGCGAGCACGTCCTGCGTCAGCGTCCTGCCGTTCGTTGACAGCTGTCCCCTTGGGCACGGGGAGATGGTCCCTGGAGGCGTGCCGCTTGCGCGCCTCGCTGCGCCGCCTCGTTCGCGACCTCCGCGTACCGGCTGCGGCGTCCCCTTCTTGGCGGCGCTCCGGTTCCCGCCTGCGGCGGCAGGCTGACACCGATGTGTCATCTTTGTTCCTTAGTATGGCCCTTGCGCCACGCCCTTTCCTGGTGCCAAAGGGGGCGCAAGCGCCCTGCAAATGCGCCTTGTCGATCCTGCGACTGATCCCGCGCATGAGCCGGGAGGCCGTTCGCAAAGGGTTCTCGGCATCGTCCGTGCGCTGACACCAGTGGCTCAGTAATTGCTTTTGGATGGGTAGAGGCTCCCATCCTTTCGACCAGAAGACCTACGTCGCGACCTCTCCGTGCAGCGGGCGAGCAGCGGCTGTGCGGGGCTGTTGCATGAACCGCAGGGTGCAAGGCTTGATCGAGGCGAGGTGTTGCGCTTTCGATCCGGACATCAAGGAGAACGAAGGTGGTGAATGACAGCGAGATTTCCCCCGATGCGGCGGAGGTGGCACAGCCGTGCGCACAAAACGGCGAGCGGGCGGAGGGGGCGCGCGAGGGCAATTATTTCGACCACTTCCTGCACGGAACGACGCCGGTGCGAATGGCGGTGGCGGGAACCCACGGGGGGCTGGCGGCTGAGGACGAGTGCGCGCTTGCCCGGCGTGCGCGGGCAGGGGACTTTGCCGCCCGCCAGAAATTACTGGCGCATAGCCTGAGTTTGGTGATCCAAATCGCCAAGCATTACGCCAGCCGAGGCCTCTCGATGGTGCACTTGATCGAGGTCGGGAATCTTGGACTGATGGACGCCCTGCGGAAGTTCGATCCCGAGCGGCGTGTGCGCTTTGCAACCTACGCCGCCTGGTGGATCAGCCAGAACATCGAACTCGCGCATGTGCGCGGGCATGCGGCCATGCCGCGAATTCCGATGCATGCCTTGCTGGACCTGAACCTCTACCTGCGCGCCCGTCGCCACCTGGAGGCCAACGGGGCGCTCATGCCGGAAGCGGACGAGGTCGCGTACCTGGTGGGCAAGCCGCCAGAGGCGGTGCGCAAGGTGCTCACCCTGCACGAGCGCATCGGCGCGCTGGACGAGCCGTTGGGTCCTGAGGCGATGCGCTGAGGCCCTATTGCCGCGGGCGGTGGCCGGATAGCCATCGCTTCCCCTTTTGCATCGCCGGGCGCATCCCGGTGGCCCTTGCGCGGGCGGCAAAGGCGCGACGGCACGGCGGCTCGCGTAATTCAAGTTGCTGAGCGGGGCCGACGGTGTTACCTTTTCCGATGGATTTCTCCTGACGCCGCACCTGAGTCGCCCCGTGGATTTGTCCGTGGTCGGCTGCTCCTCCGCATCGGGCGCTGGGGAGCGCCCGATGGGATGACCCGGGTTCGGTCCGGGAAGCGCCGGTCAGGCGCAAGCCACGGGAACGGACCATGGACCTTGATACGCACGACGATGAAATCGCGCTGGGCGAACGGCTGGAAGAGCTGATGCGCGTCGGAAAGGCGCTCTCGGGCGAGAAGAATTTCGACCGGCTGTTCGAGATCATCCTCGACGCCGCTCAGCGCCTCACCCACGCGGATGGGGGCACGCTTTACCGTGTCTGCGATGGCCAGCTCAGATTCGAGATCCTGCGCACGAACTCTCTGGGTCTCGCCATGGGCGGCACCACCGGCATCGCGATTCCCTTCGGCGCGATTCCTCTGTACGACGCGTCGGGTCGGCCGGACAGCCGAACCGTTGTCGCTCATGCGGTCCTGCAGCGCAGGACCGTCAACATGGACGACGTGTACGCCGCGGCTGATTTTGATTGTTCCGGCACGCGCGAGATCGACGGCAAGACAGGGTATCGCTCGCAGTCGTTCCTGACGGTACCGATGGAGGACCACGAAGGCGAGATCATCGGCGTCCTTCAGCTCATCAATGCCACGGAGCGCGCGACGGGCGCCATACGCCCGTTCTCCAAGTTGGAGCAAACACTGGTGGAGTCGCTGGCCTCGCAGGCCGCCATCGCGCTGACCAACCGCAATCTCATCGACCAGTTGGAACACCTCTTCGAGTCGTTCGTCAGCATGTTGAACGCGGCCCTCGATGAGAAGTCGCCCCACACCGGCGCGCATTGCCAGCGGGTTCCCGTGCTGACGATGATGCTTGCCGAAGCGGCGGCGGATACCGCGTCGGGCCCTCTCACCGCCTTCCGGATGTCGGACAAGGACCGGCAGGAGCTCAAGATCGCCGGCATGCTGCATGACTGCGGCAAGATCACCACGCCCGCGCATGTCGTGGACAAGGCGACCAAGCTGGAAGCCATCATGGACAGGATCCATCTGGTCAACGCCCGGTTCGAGATCGTCAAACGCGATGCGGAACTGGCCCTCTGGCGCGGGTCCGCCGCGGCGCCCGGGGACGAACGCGGCGGCGCGGCGCACGCCGGTTTTCATGCCCTCCTCGAAGCGATCGAGGCCGATCGGGCGTTTCTCGCCCGCTGCAACACCGGAACCGAGTTCATGGCGAAGGAAGATCAGGAGCGCGTGCGACAGATCGCCGGGCGCTATCATTGGCAAATGGGAGATGAGCGGCGCCCGCTCCTTTCGGACGAAGAAGTGCGAAACCTCACGGTGTCGCGCGGGACGTTGACGCCCGAGGAGCGGGCGATCGTCAACGAGCACATCGTTTCCACGATCCGCATGCTGGAGGCGATGAACTGGCCGAAGCACTTGCGCAATGTGCCGCAATACGCGGGCGGACACCACGAGCGCATGGATGGCCGCGGCTATCCGAAGGGGCTGACCCGCGAGCAGATGCCTGTTCAGGCGCGCATCGTGGCCATCGCGGATATCTTCGAGGCGCTCACCGCGAAGGACAGACCCTACAAACGCGGCAAGACGCTGACGGAAGCGCTGACCATCTTGGGGCAAATGAAGCTTGACCGGCACATCGATCCCGACCTGTTCGATGTCTTCATGCGCGAGCGGGTTTACGAACGCTATGCCCAGTCCTATCTTGGGGCCGACCAGATCGACGAGGTGGACTTGGCATCGGTCCCGGGATGCCCGCCTGATTTGCTCCCCTAGAGGCTAAACGGTTTTGTTTGGCCCCGAAATGGGCCCGGGGCTCGCTCTAGGCCCGCGGCTGCCCGGCAAGGCGGTTGAACTCCGCCAGAAAGGCTGATTTCGCCTCGAAGGGCGCCAAGGGCTGAATTGCCTGGGGCAAAGGCACAATGCCCTCAAGATAGGCCCACTTCTCCACCGAATAAGGCATGAGGTCGCGTTTTTCGGTGGCCAAGGCCGTCAGATCGGCCGCCTTGATCGGCGCGTACGGGTCGAAATTCAGACCAAATTCCGCGGCAATGATTTGCGTGACCTGATCCTCGATCAGGGCGAAGGACGGCAAGATATTCTTGAGCGGCTTCACCATGTCGCCCAGGTAGGCTTCGGCCGCATCGTGAAGCAACGCGGCCAGCTTGAGCTCCGGCGGTACCAGGGACGCCACGATCAGGCTATGTTGTGCGACGGAATAGAACTGGCAGGTCTGCCCGTTGAAGCGGCATTGAAACGCGAGCCCGTGAGCAATATCCTCGATGGCCACCCGGTCGATGCGGGGTTCCGTGGGGTAGAAGCGGTTGCCTAGGTAAGTCGATACGTAGGGCGTTTTTGTGGCGGGCGGCACCCTCGTCATGCATTATTTCCCGTGTTCACGCTCGTCGGCTCGTCGGTGGGGCATGTGTTCGTCCGCAGATGCGCGAGGCATTCGGCAATTCCACCTGCCACCAGAGGCACGGGTATGGCCAGCATGAGGTTCAGCGGAAGCCCGAAATCTTCGATGGCGAATCCGGCGCGGTCTGTGATGCGGCCGCCGCGACGGGTGGCGGGCGCGCCTTGCCAGCCGATGACGCGTTCGACGGTCGATGCCGTCGACGACACATACCCCAGCACGCGTTTGCCCAGGGCCAGTCCATAGCCGACTTCGACGCAGGTGCCGCTGTCCGGTTCGACGCCACGGAACGGGTTGAGATTGGCGAGGACGAGCTCTGCGGCCTGGATGCTGGCGATGTTGGCGCGAAAAATCGCGCCAGGCTCAGTCTCGGCACAATCTGTCGGCAGCAGCGCCGTGTGGCCGAAACGCTCGCACAGCGCGCGTGTCTCGATGGCCCATTGTGCCACATCCGGCCGAAAAATGTCGGGTCCCGCGAAGTAGATCTTCATGGTTGTGCGCGAGCGGCCACGGCGCCAAGGCCAAGACGAAGCCCCACCGGATCCTCCCGCTGCTCGCTGCTATGTGTCCTCGGCTGGCGTTGTGCGTCTGTCGTGGGCTGGGGTCGCCTCGCTTGCCCGTGAGCCCGAGCCTCACCACCTGCGCGATCAGACCGCGCGTCCGGGGTTGGCCGCCGAATGGGGCTATCGGCCGCGCAAGAATGCCCGAAGACCCATTTTACCGCCGCCGATCCAGGGTTCGCCATGGGCAAGGAGCAGATGGTCGAAGGCGTGGGCGGCGACGTGGTTGCCCAGCGCCTCGCGAAGGCCGCGTTTGACGCCAGCGGGGTCATCCCCCATGAGGTCGTCCGGGACGAATGCCAACCGGTCCCCGGCGCGGACGACTGAATCGCCCAGCGCAAGAATTCCGCCGTGCAGCGGGATGAGGAAAGCGGTCTCTTCAGGGCACAGCGCCGCGACCTTGAGCGCCAGAACGCCCCCGGGCAACGCGTCGCCATGATCGAAGGGACGGACCTGCTCGCCGTGGGTGAACGCGTGCAATCCGTCGCGATGGCACCACACGGAGGTTCCGAACTGCGTGGCAAACCGATCGCTGTGCCGATAGTGGTGGCGGTTGGTGAGGTAGCTGTGGGCGGGCCTTTCATGCGCCTCGAACCACCCCAAGCCGTCGTCCGGCACGCGCGGGTCGAGCAGGAAGGCGGGCTCGACCCCGGTGCAGTAGTACGAGTGGACATCCTGCCGGATGCCTTCGTGAAAACTCGTCCAATGAAAAATTCCCGGCAGCAGTTCTTCCATGGCAACGGTCCGCAGAGTTCCCAATGCCCCGCCGGGGCGGGGTTCCGGCCCTCGATCCTGCCGGCTGGGGAGCGCCGGCGGGTTTTTTCAAGGCGCATCCCTCAAATATACTGCCCGGTCGCGAAAGTGCAAGCGCATGAATGGATGCACCCATGTAGTCCGTTCTTCCTATGTACAATATTGATTTTGTTGTTTATTCTCAAATAAACTCGGCCAATGGCCGTTTCTCGAATGATGTCCCGAGGCATCGCCTCGGAGGACAGCGGATGGCGGGGCGGTCCGCCCCTGTCTGGAGCCCATATGCTGAAAATGTTCAAGGCGCTATGTCTGTTCGCGCTGGTGCTGGCCACGTGGGCCAGCGCTTTTGCGAATGGCAGCGCGTTTTCCGGATCCGGTTGGGCGGGGGGAAGCCCAGGGCAGAAGGCGCTGCTCAGTGCCTTCGCGCATGCCCGCGGCGCGGGTTTTGTCGCCGAGGGGCGAGGAGCGCGGGTAGTGTACATCTTTTTCGATCCCAATTGCCCCTATTGCGACGTCCTGTATGCCGAGCTTCGCCGCTTCGTTTCGGCGGGGTCGCCCTATCAGTTCCGCTGGGTCCCTGTCGGCATCCTGGATCCATCGAGCCTCGGCAAGGCCGCGGCGATCCTTGGCGCCGCGGACCCGCTGAAGGCCTTCCATGAGAACGAGGCGAAGTTCAACCGGCGCACGGATAGCGGCGGCATTGAGGAGGATTTGCCGTCGACCCGGCGGGAGGCGCAGCTCCGCCACAACGAAGCCTTGCTGAGGCAATTGGGCATCATGGTGGTGCCGGCGATGCTGTTCCGGGATACCCACGGGACGGTACAGGTGATTCATGGCGCGCCCGCGCCCAGTGATGTGGCCTCGATCCTCGAGACGGTCCGCTAATGCCCCGCCGGCCGGCCGCTGTCAACGAGATGGGGACGGCACGAGTTGGCTCAGACGGTCGTCCAAGGCTGCCTGCGAGATCTCTCCGGTATGGCTCGCGACGAGGCGGCCTGCCCGGTTGAAGAAGAAGGTGGTCGGATATCCCACGGCATGCAATGTGTCCGCCAATTGGCCGTTGTGGTCCAGCAGCACGGTACGCGGCTTGACGGGGAGCCGGCTCAAGTAGTGCGCGACGGCCATGCGGCTTTCCTCCTGATCGGCAAAGACGAACTGCACGTCGTGGTCGCGTTGCGCCGTTGCTGCGAGCATCGGCATTTCCCGGCGGCAGGGCGGGCACCATGTGGCCCACAGGTTGAGCACGGTGGGTTTGCCGCGTAACTGCGGCAAGGCCAGCACGCCCCCGTCGATCTGCGGCAGGGATAGATTGGGTAGCGGGATGCCTGTGAGGGGGGGCGCGGCCAGGCGCCCGATGGCGAGCCATGCCGAGGTGGCGACGGCGATCGGAAGGAGTAGCCATCGCAAGACCCGGGGCTGGCTCCGGAACTGGAAGATCGTCATCAGAAGGCCAGCCGCCACCCCCCAGCGGATATCGAAGCCGCCCTGCCAGACGTACAGGCTGCTGAAGGGAGCCGGCCAGTATGCGGCCCAATGCTCGCTGACATAGCCGATGCGGGCGGCGATCAGTCCCAGTCCTGCGCTATTCCATGCCCAGGGGCCGATGCGCCGGTCCACTCGCCGGGCAAGGATCTCGCCGCCGGCGACCAGGAACAGAAGGGCGACGAGGATCCGCAGGCGATCGGCGGGAATCAGCAACGGGCCGAGGTGAAGAGCGTCGGGCATGGGCCAAAGGCTCCAAGAGGTTCAAGGAGGCGCGGCGCGGGCGTGATGGCGGTCTACGCCGGCCGCGGGCGTGATTTCAGGAGCGCCCGGACCTTCCAAGGGGAGGCGTCTCCCGGCGTGCGTCGGCCCAGTTGTTGGGCGTCTCGTAGAGGCGTACCTGCTGGAGCGCCAGATGCGTGCCGTAACTGTCCTGATACACGCTGTCGAGAATCCGGAAGGCCTCGGCCGCCAAGTTCTCGGCGGTAGGAATAAAGGGCAGGACGACCGTCTTGTGCTCGGGCAGGGTGGCGAGAAAATCGACGACCACCCGGTCGCCCGCATAGGCCAGGAAGGCATGATCCCATGCGGCGACGAGATGCTGCAGGGCCAGGTTGCGCACATCCGAAAAATCCATCACCATGCCTTCGCAGGAAAGGCCGGCGGTTTGAACGATTTCGCCCGACAGGGTGACTTCGAGCGCGTACCGATGGCCATGCAAATGCCTGCATTGGCTACGGTGGTGGGGAATCCGATGGCCTGCATCGAACTCCAGTCTGCGTGTGATGAGCATGGAACGGATGGGTGATGGATGACGATGGCCTAGCTGCCGCGCTATTATAGCATGCCTGTTTCGCTCTCCAACCGCCGCGCGGCGACCCTCCTTGCCGCTTGTGAACCCCCGAACACTGGGACTCCGGTATTGCTTATGGCCTCGAATCTGTTGAGCGCGCGCGATCACAGCCGCGAGAGCGCCGGCTTGCGCTACGTCTATCCCGTAGTGTCCCGGCGCGCCGGCGGTCTCTCGCTGGGCATCAATCTCAACCCGAACAATGCGTGCAACTGGCGCTGCCTTTATTGCCAAGTGCCGAACTTGCGCCGCGGGGCGGCGCCGGCCACCGACTTGGCGCGCCTCGAGGCGGAATTGCGCGGCTTCCTGGAGGAGGCGACGTTCAGCCGATTCCTGGCAGACAGGGTACCGACGGGGATGCGGCGCATCCATGACATCGCGCTGTCGGGAAACGGCGAACCGACGTCCTCCAAGGCATTCGAGGGGGTGGTGGAGTTGCTGGGGAAGATCAGGTGCGAGCATGCCGCGCTGGCGGACGCCAAGCTCGTGCTGATCACCAACGGCAGCCTCGTGCGCCAGGCGCATGTTCAGGCGGGTCTTCGGGCCATGGCTCGGTTGGATGGGGACGTGTGGTTCAAGCTGGACAGCGCGACCAAAGAGGGGATGCGAGCGATCAACGGAACGACGCTCTCGCCGGCGCGTGTGCGCGATCATCTGGAACGAGCCGCGCATTTATGCGCCACGTGGATCCAGACATGCGTGTTTGCCGTGGATGGGCTGCCGCCTGTGCGTGAGGAGCGGGCCGCGTACTTGGCGCTGATCCGCGAGCTCGTGGGCGCGCGGGTGCCGCTCCGGGGCGTGTTGCTTTATGGCGTGGCGCGCCCCTCGATGCAGCCGGAAGCCCCCCGCCTGGCGCCGGTGTCCGACGAGTGGATGGCCCAATGGGCCTCAGAGATTGCGGGCTGTGGACTGGAGGTGAAGTGGCGCCCCTGAGGGGCCGCTAGATGAGCATGATGCGCCCAGGGATCTATTGATCCTCGTCGCCGTCCTTTTTCTTGTTTGCGCGCACCGCCTTCCGCAGGCTCTTGTACAAATCGGGGTGGCTGCCCTTCAGATAGTCGATGATCTCGAAGTCCTCGCGCCTGACTTTCGTGAGGTCGACCTGTTCGATGTGCACCAGGCGCAGCAGCTCGCGGACCGGCTTGGGCATGGAGCGGCCGCTCTCGTAGCGCGATCCCCCGCTTTGGGTGACGCCGATCTGGGTCCAGAATTCCTGTTGGTTGAGTCCAAGCTTGCGCCTGATCTCTCGGGGGTTGAGAATCTTTTCGAATAATTTCATTACGTTAGCTCCGCAGCAAAAGTTCCTGGCCACTGTTTATGGAAATGACATACCGTGGCCAAGCACTTCGCATCCATACAGAATAATCATATCACAAGGGCCCAAATAATCCAGGTCGCTGGTCGCTTATTGCCGGTCTGCCGGGGAACTTGTCGCCGCGCCGGGCGACTGACAAATGTTGCCGCCCGGTCAGGCGATCCTGGGAGCGCGGTCGATAGGATCAATCAGGAAATGGGCGCGGCCGGCGGCATCGAGGCTCAGGCGAGCGCGCCTGCAGCGGTGCACGAGGTCACGAGCGCGCTGGCGGGTGCTCAAGCATGCGCTGTTCGATTCGGCTGTGATCATGAAACCCTTTCGCCCGCGCTGCGGAAGGGGGCTTGCGCGCGCGGGCAGAGGGCATTTGCGCGCGAGCAGACGGCATAGGGAAACGCTTCATCGTGTCGATGATCAGCCTGCGGGCGGGTGATCGAGGATTGCCGGCGGCTGTGGTGCGCGGTGTGGGGTGAAGCGAACGGTTTGGGACTGAAGGGCGGCGAGGCCGGGCATAGTCGCCTTTCACTTGCTGCGTGAGCTGCAGTAAAATATAAATTTTTTGCTAGGGTAGTCGATGGCACTCATTGTCCAGAAGTATGGTGGGACGTCGGTCGGGAGCATCGAGCGGATCAAGGACGTCGCGCAGCGGGTGGCGAAGTTCAAGATGCTCGGGCATCAGATGGTCGTGGTCGTCTCTGCCATGAGTGGCGAGACCAACAGGCTTATCGCCCTTGCGCGCGAGATTCAGCAAAGCCCAGACCCGCGCGAATTGGACGTCCTGGTGTCCACGGGCGAGCAGGTAACGATTGCCCTGCTTTCGATGGCGCTCAAGGATCTCGGGCTCCGAGCGAAGAGCTATACCGGGGCGCAGGTGCGCATTCTCACGGACGATGCGTTTACCAAGGCGCGCATCCTCGGCATCGACGAAGAGCGAATCCGGACCGATCTCGAGGCGGGACGGGTCGTGGTGGTGGCGGGCTTTCAGGGCGTCGACGAGCGGGGCAACATCACGACGCTTGGACGTGGGGGCTCGGACACCACGGGTGTCGCGCTGGCGGCGGCGCTTCACGCCGACGAATGCCAGATCTACACCGACGTGGACGGTGTCTATACGACGGATCCGCGGATCGTTCCTGAGGCTAGGCGGTTGAAGAGCGTCACATTCGAGGAGATGCTCGAAATGGCGAGCCTCGGCTCGAAGGTGCTGCAGATCCGGTCGGTGGAGTTCGCCGGCAAATACAAAGTCAAATTGCGCGTGCTCTCCAGCTTCGAGGAGGGCGGCGAAGGCACGCTGATTACCTTCGAGGAAGACGACAAAATGGAACAAGCGGTTATTTCGGGCATCGCATTCAACCGGGACGAGGCGAAGATCACGGTGCAGGGGGTGCCCGACCGTCCAGGCATCGCCTACCAGATCCTCGGGCCCGTCGCCGAGGCCAACGTCGATGTCGACATGATCATCCAGAACGTGGGCGCCGATGGGACTACCGATTTCACGTTTACCGTCCACCGCAACGAATACCAGAAGGCCCTTGACATCCTGGCGAAGAGCCAGGGACAGATCGGCGCGCGCAAGGTGAGCGGCGACACTCGGATTTGCAAGGTGTCGGTGGTCGGCGTGGGCATGCGTTCCCATGTGGGCATCGCGAGCTCGATGTTCCGAACGCTCGCCGACGAAGGGATCAATATTCAGATGATTTCGACGTCGGAAATCAAGATCTCGGTGGTGCTGGACGAGAAATATCTAGAGCTGGCCGTGAGGATTCTGCACAAAGCGTTCAAGCTCGAGGAAGAGCCGCCGGCGGTAGCGGTTTGACGGGGAGGGGTGGTCAAGGGTATCCTACCGCCTCTCACGAATCTGCGTCAGCAGAAATAATTGCCGGTATACATAGGGTTGCTGCCGGCTGTACCAGGTGCTGAGTCCGACCGGAGAGATGGCCGAGTGGTCGAAGGCGCTCCCCTGCTAAGGGAGTATAGGGTCAAAAGCTCTATCGAGGGTTCGAATCCCTCTCTCTCCGCCAGAATTGATCCAAGGTGATCCCTCAAAGCCCCACGCAGTCTCTGCGGCGGGGCTTTTTCATTGGGTGGTGCGTCCATAATCGTCCCGGTTCATCCAGGGCAATACAACGCCAGCCAGTCGCCAATCGTGGTATCGTCCATGGCATCCAGAAGGGCGATACCATGAGTCTCACCGTGAAGGCTGTCGAGGCAGCCAAGCCGCAGGAGCGGCCCTACAAACTCACCGACGGCGGCGGCCTGTACCTCTTTGTGGCGCCCACTGGGCTGAAGAGCTGGCGCGCCAACTATGCGCAGACCGGCAAACAGCGCACGCGGACCTATGGCCGCTACCCGACCATGACTCTGGCGCAGGCCCGTGCTGCGCATGTGCAGGCGAAGAGTGCGCCGGCGGACGCAGCGACGGCCACGACCGCCGCGAAGGTCGCACCGACGTTCAAGGCGATCGCGGAGCAGTGGCTGAAGATCAAACTGCCGTCCCTGTCCAACGGCAAGCACCAGGGGCAGGTTGCCGGGACGCTGGAGCGCTTTGCGTTCCCCGCGATTGGTTCGCTGCCGATCGACAAGATCCAGCGCACAAAGCTCGTCGAAGTGGTGCAGGCCGTGCAGAAGGGCGGTCGTGTGGAAACCGCGCATCGGGTGGCCGGGCGCATCGCGGCGGTGTTCGACTACGCGCAGGATGTGGGCTACATCGAGAGCCACGGTGCCGGAGGCCTGGTGCGCGTGCTGCAGCCGCGCAAAGTGAAAAAGCCGATGGCCAGCATCCCGCCTGGCGAGGCAAGTGGATTGCTCGCGGCGATCGACAGTTATGAAGAACCGGTCACCCGCCTGGGGCTGCAGTTGCTGGCCTTGACCTTCGTGCGCGTCGGCGAGTTGCGCGGCATGCGGTGGGGCGAGCTGCGCGAGGACGGCGCGGTCTGGGTGGTTCCCGAAGACCGCATGAAGACTGGATTGCCGCACGTCGTGCCGCTGTCACAGCAGGCGCGGGCGGTGCTCGAACAACTCCGGGTGTTCACTGGCGATCGCGATCTAGTGCTGGATTCACCGTTGCGCCCGGGGCATCCGCTGTCGGAGAACACCTTCCTCTTCGCGCTTTACCGGCTGGGCTATCGCGGCCGGATGACGGCGCATGGCTTCCGGGCTCTGGCCTCGACCGTGCTCAATGAGCAATCGGGCTTTGCGCACGATGTCATCGAGCGCCAGCTCGCGCACCGCGAGACTGATGCGGTTCGCGCGGCGTACAACCGGGCGCAGTATCTCGATCAGCGTCGAGGGCTGATGCAGTGGTGGGCGGACTGGCTGGACCGACAGCGCGAATCATCCTCGCCACTCGCAAGCGCGTGAGGTTGCCTGGCCGCGCAGCGCGAAAAATCGGAACCTGAGTGCGACGGGAAAGCTGCCCGAGCGCTACGGATTCCCTATGGGCAGACGGATGGACGAATGCGATAATTTGACATGGAGTCACAACCTTGAGTCAGTCCCACATTCGCCTCACCTACGATGGCCCGGCACTCGCCGCGCACTCAATGGATGTGCGTTTGCTCTCGCCTGCATTACTGGCCTTTGGCGATCTATGCGAGGATGCTGGCAAGGCTCTTTTCGGGCCGGACGTGCTGACGAAGGTCGAGGTCAAAGCTAGCTTCCGGGCCGGCTCATTTGGTGTCGATCTGTCTCTTGGGCAGCAGTTCATGCAGCAGGTCATGAGCCTGCTTTCCGGCAACGGGGCGACCGCCGCCGCGAATGCTTGGACTCTGCTTGGCGCGCTCGGCATGACGGGGGGCGGGCTCATCGGCGCTCTTCGATGGCTCAAGAATCGCAGGATCAAGCGTATCGAACCGACCCCAGGAGGGCGGAGGATCATCACCGAGGATGATGAAGCTCTCGAAGTCGAGGAAAGTGTCATCATCCTTCTGCGCAGCCGCACGGTGCGGACGCATCTGCAGAACGTCATCGCTCCGATTGAGCGCGACGGAGTGGATACAGTTGCATTCGGCAGTGAGACCGAGTTCTATGCGACGATCGAGCGCGACGAGGCATCGGCTTTTTCTGTTCCCCCCGTCGAAGACTCTGTATTCCGCGAGGAGACGAGGTCGATACCTTTTTCCATCGTGAGTTTGTCCTTCAAGGGCGACAACAAGTGGCGCTTATTCGATGGCCAGAATACCGTCTACGTCACGATGGCTGACGAAGAATTTTTGTCGCGCGTTAACCGCAACCAGGTGCGATTCGCAAAGGGCGACGTATTGATCGCCGAGACGCACATCGTCTATTGGCAATCTTCGGACGGCATCCGATCCGACTATACGATCCTGCGCGTTGCAGAGCACCGTCCGGGGATGGCTCAGATCCCGCTGCCCAATTAACGGACGCTTGGGATGACAGCCCGGACGGTACGCGCTTCGCGCGGCATGCAACCGGGCGCATACCTCGATCAGCGCCGGGGGCTGAGGTGGTGCTGGGCGGACCGGCGAGCGTGAGACTGCCAATCCCTACAGCTTGAGGTCGCACCCGGTGCTGACGCCGCGCCAGAAGGTCGACCTGCCCATCGGTAGCATGTGAGCCCCTTCGATGGTGCTCCGGAGAATCTTGTCAGCCAGGAACCACTTCCGCGCGCGCCCAGTGCCGAAGCCCCTGGACGCAGGACACGGTGAAGTACACATACAGCAGCGCCGTGATCCACTGGTGCTGCAACACGAACGCGGTCAGCCCGAGGCTATTACCCACCAGCCAGAACCAGTAGCCGCGCCGGTTGCGGCGCTTGATGAATTCATTGCCCACGATCGAGAGGGCAGTGAAGGCAACGTCGAGGGTGGTGATGATCGTGGACATGTCACCCACCATACCGATGTGAGCGGCCCTGATCCGGCGTCGCTCCGACGTACTGCTTGTAGGCCGCAATCCAGTTGGTGGCGATGGCGCGCTGGGCCTGCCCGAGGCTGATCCGCCCGTGGCAGACCATGCTATGCAACCGGTTCTCCAGTTTGTCCTTGGCGTAGCTTCCCCAGCCGCCAATGACGTGGTGCGGTTCGGGCCAGAGGTTCTGGGGACTGTTCGGCGAGCCGCCGAGCTCCAGGCTGATGAGGTGATCCTCTTCGTAGTTGCGCAGCATGAACGCATCCTTGCCCATCTGCTGCGGGTAGCCATATCGGCGAACCCCCTCGCGTTTGAGGTTTTCCGTGTAGTGCTCGTCAGGCCGGATCGATCGGGTGTATCCGCCCGGGCGGCAGATTGTTTCGCGCAGATTGGTCTGCGTGACCGCGGAATTCAACGCGCCCGGGGTCAGCCGCGGGTTTGGCAGCGCATCAGTCTCCGGAAACACAAGGCCCATGCGGCCGGAATGCTGGATGTCCTGGCCGCCACCAAGCTGCCGTTCATAGGACTGGTCGCTGGCCCTATGGTCAAGGTAGCGTTCGCTCTCGTGGGCAGCGACGCCACCGAGCGCATAACCCGCAGCGTGCTCAGCGATGCGGCCGAGCGTGGCGGAGTCATGTCGCTCGCAGCCAGCCAAGAGCGGCCCGGTCAACGTTAGCGCCAACAAGACTGGGCGCCAGGTCACGATTGAGCCTCATCGACGTGCTGCGGTTCGCGCAGCAGCACGGCGGCAATGGATTGCACCGCGGCGATGCACATGCTTTTGTGCGGGCGGTGGCCCAGCGCCAGAACGGATGCGGCGGCTCGGGCGGAATCGAGTTCCAGCGCACTGCGCCCGCTGCGCCTGAGGTCTTCCTGAGCGGTTTTGATCGCCGCCAGCGCACGCCCGGAAGCCTCCTGCGTCGGCAGCAGGCCAACGCGTGCCATCGCGATAATCTGCTGGGCGATGATCAGGTCGTTGGTGTGCATCAGATGCTCCGCCGGTCGGCCAACGCCTTGGCGATCTTCTGGTCGGTCTTGTATTGGCTCAGTGCGTAGACGGCCCAGATCGTGGCCGGAATCCAGCCGATCAGCGTGAGCTGAAGGATCAGGCACACGATGCCCGAGATCGGCTTGCCGATGGTGAAGAACGTCAGCCAGGGAAGGAAGAGGGCGATGAGGAGGCGCATGGTCGAGTCCGTTGGCGAGTCAGTTGACGGAGTCAGTTGACGATATGGCAGTCCTGCAGGCCGACTCCGGCCTGAAGCCAGCTTTGGGCGGGAACGGTGTAGATTCCTTGCACGGTAACCCTTTGGCCTTTGCTGATTGACATGGCGGCACTGGTGTAGGCCGGGTTGCTGATGGTGCAAGTCACTTGGTCGTTGATGCTGGGATCAGCCTGCGGCACGCCATTCATGGCGATGAACACGCTCTGTCCACCCGTGACGGCGCGCACCTCGCCGGCGATTTTCAGTGTCTTGCCGCCGTATTTATGGTTGAACGCAAAGCTGTTGGCCATGAGTTGCGATGCTGCATCGGCGGCCGTCATCGTGTAGGAGGCGTCGCTGGATGCGGTTGGGGGCGCCTCGGGCAGCACCCCTGATGAATTCAGGGCGGAAATGAGGCTGGCATTCTTGGCGGCATCCATGTTGAGCAGGGTCAGTGCATTTTTGGCGCTGGTGACCGTTTCCGGCGTGTCCATCCCAGCACGGTGCAGGGCGATTGCCGATTCGGCCAGGTTCTCGCCAGCAATCTGCTCTGCCTCGACCACGGGAAGCGCGTTGCGTTTGACTGCGCAGACGGCGATTTCTTCCGCATTCAGCTTGGCGTCTGTGCCGCCACTTGCCAGATCCCCGGTCTTGATCTTGGCCAGAGCCGCTTGTTCTTCTTGCTGGAAGAACCGTGGGTCGCAGCCAGTCGATTGTTCCTGGGTGATCGAACTGTCTGCCAGCGCCTGCATGATGATTGCTGGAGCTCCTGCGTCTGGGGAACTGCTGCCTGGCTGGCTGCTGCCCGGCGTCGGGCCGATCTGACGTTGCAGCTGTTTGCCGATATTGGAAAGCGTCGACAACAATCCAAGCCCACCGGCATGGGCGCTTGTTATGCCAAGCATCCCTGCCATGGCGACGATCGCTGACGTTTTTCTGAACATGATGTTCCTTTCTCTCATGATTGTGTGATGACCGCGAAAGTCCGCGGGGAAGGGGTGGTGCTCAGGCAGCGTGGGGGAGTCGTGCTGCCTCCCGGGCGCTGCGCAGAGTATCGTAGCGATCCAGGAAGACATCTGCCCACCATTGGGGTGACCAACCGAGGGCGCCGATCTTTTGGTGGAATGGCGCTACACCTCCTAGTATTCTCCAGGGGAGGTTGCGGTCTGCATCAAAATGCATCAGATCCCGCCGCTCAGTGGCTAGGGCCACTACATCGGCATGCTTGATGAGGTCTTCCCAGTCATGGAAGGCGAATGTCACGTCGAGTGCACGGCGCACCGCGGTCGCCACGTCAGCCTCGAGATCGCCCCAGGCTGCGCCGAGCGCGCGCTTGATGGGTGTCGGGATGTCGCCGATGTAGGCCTCGTGCGCGTCGTGGAGCAGACCGGCGAGCTGGGCTTCGACGGGCGCAGCCCGCTCCTCGAGGATTCTCGCCACCAGAAGACTGTGCTGCGCCACCGAGTAATGCACTTCGGTGTGGCCGCCGAAGCGGCAGATCAGTGACAGTGCATGGGCGACGTCCTCGATGTGCACGTCCGCAGGCACCATCTGCGTGGGCAGATAGTCGCGGCCAGAGAATGTCAGCATGTGGAGGGAGTTCATGGGCGCGCCTCCCGGCCCACGGCGGCCTTTGTCGCTGCGCCAACTTGCACGCCCTGCGTCGCCCGGGTTGCGCTGGCCAAGAGGCCGTCGGCATACCCGCGCCGGTAGGCTTCTTTGCGCCAGAGCTTGGCATCGGCTTTGCGGCCAGAAAAGCCGTCGCGCTCACCCACCAGCGCGTAGTCAACCTTGAAACGATAGAGGAACATGGCAGATCCTCAGGCGTGGCCGCCGAAGGGGTCGACGGGTTCGCCCAACAACGGCTCTTGCGCCGCCACGGCTGCCGCGATGGCGGCCGAAGGCCTTGTGTGCTGATCAGCCGAGGCGGAGCCTTGGCGACCGTCGCCCGGCTTGCTGCCCAGCAGGATCAGATCTGTGCCGACGACCTCAGTGGTGTAGCGATCGACGCCATCCTTGTCGGCCCACTTCCGGGTGCGCAGGTAGCCTTGGACGTAGCACTGACTGCCCTTTTTGAGGAAGTCGCTGGCGATTTCTGCGCGGCGGTCATAGAGGACGACGCGCGTCCACTCGGTGTCTTCCTGACGCTCACCGCTCTTGTCTTTCCAGACCCGGGTCGTGGCCACCTGCAGGTTGGCGACTGCGTTGCCGTCAGCGGTGTAGCGCACCTCGGGGTCGCGTCCGAGGTGGCCGATCAGTTGAACCTGGTTGAGAGAGGACATGCTTCACTCCGTCGAGGGGATGGAGTGAAGATAGCGTAACGCTAATCATACAGTCAATAGCGTAGCGCTAACGATGCGTAATCTTTTGTATCGCGTGTTCGGCTGGTTCTGGGGCCTGGGGCTCGCTTCAGTGGCTTCCTCTGGCTTGTGTCATCAAAGCTCCTTTCCGAGCCACCCCCAGAGCACCCGACCATGGACATGGAGCTCCGTCGCCTCATTCGGTTTGATCTCCCAGGACTTGTATAGCTCGTTGTCTGAGTTGACAGACAGGGTCTTGGGCATGCGCTGAATGCGTTTGATGAAAGTTTCCTGACCGAAGGTGAAGAGGTAGACGCCATCGCGATCGATGGTGTGCACCGATCTGTCGATGACGACGATATCGCCGTCACGAATGGTTGGCTCCATGGAGTCGCCGGCCACGGTGACCAAGGCGAGTGACGCCAAGGCGGTACCAGAATTGCGCAGGATGCGCATGACGATGTCCTGGCACACCTGAACGCTCCCAACCCGCTGCTGCGCCTCCAGGTAGCGCCCCTGACCAGCCGCAGCCTTCAAGTCGAAGCTGGGCAGCACGACAAAGCCCTTGGTCGTTTCATCGGACGTGGGGTGAGGTTCATCCATCCATCCTCGGTCTTTGCCGCAACGCTTTTCTATGTAGCGTGCCGAGTCAGGCCGCATTCCCCGAGGCTTTCCGGTCTTCGAGTCTTTCGACTGATTCAGCCATTGGCTGATCTGGGCCGGCGTGCGCTCAAGGACGGCCGCCAACGAGGCAGCCGTGCCGTGCTCGGTAATGAGCAGGGCAAGGTTCTGCCGACGGATTTCATCATTCGTTGCCATGAGCCCATTCGATAGCGCAACGCAAAATTTGTGAATTCGCGTAACGCTATTGACCGCGATATTAGCGTTACGCTAAAGTGCGCGGCATGAAGCTACGCACCTATGTTTCCCAACAGCGCGGCCGCGCGGCCTGGCTTTGCGGTGGCTCCGGTCGTTTGGACAGCCACCGGGGTGGAATAAGCTAAGGCCGGTGGTCGGGTGGTGGTTGTGATTTTCCCGGATTTTATCTCAAACTGATTGAGCTCTGTGCAGCTTGTGGGCAA